>CALGFL010000547.1 GCA_937881145.1 uncultured Bordetella sp. | reverse complement strand
CTAGGCCGAGCGCGCGGCGCAGGCCAAAGCCCTGGCGCCGCTGTGCCGCGAACTGGGCGTGGTCTTTCTCATCAACGACCACTGGCGCCTGGCGCTCGATGTCGGGGCCGACGGCGTGCACCTGGGCCGCGACGACGCCGACCCGGTGCAGGTCCGCAAGGAAGCGGGGCCGGACTTGCTCATCGGGGTGTCCTGCTACGACGAACTCGACCGCGCACGGCGGCTGCTCGCGGCCGAGCCTGATTACATTGCCTTTGGCGCCGTGTTCCCCTCGCCCACCAAGCCGCACGCCGTGCGCGCGCCGCTGTCGCTGCTCACGCAGGCCCGTGCGCTGGCCCAAGAGCACATCCAGCCGCGCCCGGCCGTCGCAGCCATAGGCGGCATCACGCCGAACAACGCCGCGATCGTCGCCAAATCCGGCGCCGACTGCATTGCCGTCATCACCGCCTTGTTCGAAGCCCCCGACATCACCGCCGCCGCGCAAGCCTGCGCGGCGCCTTTCCTGACTCCGCCCACGCGCTCCTGGCGGGTGCCCTTCAATTCTTCGCAGCCGTAAACAGCATGCCCACCAACGCCGAACTCTTCGACCGCGCCTGCCGCAGCATTCCCGGCGGCGTCAATTCGCCCGTGCGCGCCTTCCGCTCGGTAGGCGGCACGCCGCGCTTCATCCAGCGCGCGCAAGGCCCTTATATGTGGGACGCCGAAGGCACGCGCTACGTCGACTACATCGGTTCGTGGGGCCCGGCCATCCTGGGCCATGCGCACCCCGAGGTGGTGCGCGCCGTGCAGGAAGCCGCCGTCGGCGGTCTGTCCTTCGGCGCGCCGACCGCGGCCGAGGTCGAACTGGCCGAGGTCCTGATCGAGCGCATGCCGTCGATGGAACAAGTGCGGCTGGTCAGCTCGGGCACCGAGGCCACCATGTCGGCCATCCGCCTGGCGCGCGGCGCCACCGGCCGCGCCAAGATCGTCAAGTTCGAAGGCTGCTATCACGGCCATTCCGACAGCCGGCTGGTCAAGGCGGGCTCGGGCCTGCTGACCTTCGGCAACCCCAGCTCGGCCGGCGTGCCGCCCGAGTTCGTCGCGCACACGCTCACGCTGGAATACAACAACCTCCAGGCCGTGCAGACCGCCTTCGACCAGCACGGCGCGGACATCGCCTGCGTCATCGTCGAGCCGGTGGCCGGCAACATGAACCTGGTCATGCCGCGCCCGGGCTTTCTGCAAGGCCTGCGCGACCTCTGCACGCGACACGGTTGCGTACTGATCTTCGACGAAGTGATGACGGGTTTTCGCGTCGGTCCGCAAGGCATGCAGGGCCTGGCGGGCATACGCCCCGACCTCACCACGCTAGCCAAGATCATCGGCGGCGGCATGCCGGTGGGCGCGTTCGGCGGCCGCGCCGACCTGATGGCGCACATTGCCCCGCTGGGCGGCGTCTACCAGGCCGGCACGCTGTCGGGCAACCCGGTGGCCGTGGCCGCGGGGCTGGCGACGCTGCGCCTGATCGGCCGGCCCGGTTTCTACGAAGACCTGGGCGCACGCACGGCGCGCCTGGCCGAAGGCCTGCTGGCGCGCGCCCGCGCGGCCGGCGTGGCTTTCTCGGCCCAGTCCATCGGCGGCATGTTCGGCCTGTATTTCAGCGCACAGGTGCCCGAAACCTTTGACGCGGTGTCGGCCTGCGACGCCGCCCTGTTCAAACGTTTCTTCCATGCCATGCTCGATCGCGGCGTGCATTTCGCGCCGTCGGCTTTCGAAGCCGGCTTCGTCTCCGCGACGCACGACGACGCGGTCTTGCAGGCGACGTTCGACGCGGCGGAGCAGGCGTTCGCCGAACTGGCCGGCTGAGTCCTCGATGCGCGCACTTGCCGTCCTGTGCTGGTGCGTCGCCCTGTGCGCCATTCTGGGCGGCTGCATGCTGGTCGATCCCGATCAGCACGCCGATGCGGCGGCCGGCCCCGCGCCCAATGTGGCATACCTGGCCCGGCCTTGCCAGTTCATGCCGATGGATCGCAACCCGCAATGCGCCGTTCCTTACTGGACGGGCAAGCGCTATGCGCCGGAAGTCATCGCCTCGATGAACGACGCGGTCGACCGGCTCGTCGCGCGCGTGCCTGGCCAACCCGTGAATCTGATCGGCTATTCCGGCGGCGGCGCGGTGGCGGTGCTGATCGCCGCGCGGCGCCATGACGTCGCCACGCTGCGCACCGTGGCGGGCAATCTCGACGCGAATACGTGAACCGCATCCACGATGTCTCGCCGATGCCGGCATCGCTCGAAAACCCGTTTGCCGATCAAGGTAGCGCCGGGTCTGTATCCCGTTGCCAGAGGGTCTGCCTGTCATCGCGGCAAAAAGCCATTTCGTCACCAGAAATCTTTATGCGCGGCACAAAAAACCTCTGATACAGCCCGGGCTGCGCTTGCCGCTTTGTTTTTTTGACGATTGCATGTGCAAGAAAATGTAAAGCCTGTTCGGAACGATGTTTTAATCGGACAGCGCGGCATGCACCGCAGCATCAAACTAGATTGGCGCAGTCGCATCGCCTCGCGCCAGCCGTTCGACCCAGGAGGAATCATGCCTGCAGACCTGCCCAAGGATCTGCTAGAAGGTCTGCCCATTGATCTGCTCGATGGCCTGCCTGCAGATCCGCCGTCGGACGTTCCGGTCGACGGCCGCTTCCATCTGTACCTCGACAAC
Source organism: uncultured Bordetella sp. (assembly GCA_937881145.1). Classification (GTDB taxonomy): domain Bacteria; phylum Pseudomonadota; class Gammaproteobacteria; order Burkholderiales; family Burkholderiaceae_B; genus Bordetella. The sequence goes on along the minus strand of CALGFL010000547.1, from coordinate 4,966 downwards.
GACCACATGGCCGCTTCGATCTCCATCGAACCGCCTCTTCACGGCGGCGCGGCCGTTGCCGAAGAGCAGGTGAGAGCCGAGATGACGGCTCGCGGCGTGGTGGCCGGCATTCTGGACGACGCGCTGCGGCAGGTCATCGAACAGGGCATCGGCTCCTATGTATGCATCGCCAAAGGCCTGGAGCCCACGCCCGGCCGTCCTGCCGTCTTCACCAATTTGATCGAACGCCCCCTCGATCATCATGCCCAGGCCGCGGAAGATGAAGACGAGGATGGGGACGAGGACGAAGACACGTACGCCCGCATCGATTATCGCGACCTGGGCAACCTGATATTGGTCACGCCCGGCGTTCCGCTCATGCGCCGCACGCCGGCCGTGCCCAGCATTCCCGGCTTTGACATAACCGGCAAAGTCATCGAACTCGCGCCGGTAAAGGATCAACCCTTCGCCGACCACCTCGCGGGTGTCGCGCTCGCCCCGGACGATCCGAACCTGCTGATCGCCGCCATCTCGGGCGCCCCCAAGATCATGGAGCACGGGGTATCGGTGGTCGCCATGGTCGAGGTCGACGCGGTCAACCTGGATACCGGCAACATCGAGTTCGACGGCTCGCTGAAGGTCAGGGGCGACATCGTTGCCGGCATGAAAGTCCACGTGACAGGCGACGTCGTCGTCGCCGGCACCATCGAAGCCGCCGATGTCCACGCCGGCGGCAATATCACCGTCAACGGCGGCATCGTCGGCATGTCCGACACCGTCGGCGCCGACGGCCAGGAACAGTCCCGCGCGGCCCGTCTGGTTTGCGAGGGTTCGGTCAAGGCGCGCTTCATTTCCCACGCCCAGATCGACGCGCGCAAAATGGTCGCGGCCGAACGGGAAATACGCCAGAGCTTCGTCGATGCCGGCGACTGCGTGGTGGTCGGCCCGCCGGGTTCGCTAAGGGGTGTCATCGTCGGCGGACGCATCCGCGCCATGATGTCGGTGCAGTCGGGTGTGCTGGGCTCGATGTCGACCGTGCGCACCGAAGTCCAGGTGGGCCTGGACCCGCGCACGGGCGCCAAGGCCGAAATCTTGAAGCAGAAGCGCACTGATCTGAACGAGCAGAAGGCCAAACTGGAAAAACTGGTCCTGTTCCTGCACGCCAATCCGCAGAAGGACGTCAACAACGTCGGGCAGCGGGCGCGCGACACGCTCAAGCAGACGCTGGTCGAAATGACCGCGCTTGCAGCGCAGGAAGAGGAGCTCATCAAGGCGATGGTGCCCAGGCCCGACGCCTATGTCGCCGTGAAAAAGCACATATACAGCGGCGTGAATGCGCGCATAGGCAACAAAGCCCGCGAATTCCGGGAAGACTACCCGGGCGGCAAGCTCAGGCAGGGGCACAATGGCGAGATCACGGTGAATTGACGCCGGATATCCCGAGCACAATCCCGGAGGGCCGCACTCGCGGCCCTTTGTTTTTTTGACATTCCAGGTTATTTAGGAAAGGTAAACCTCAATTCCGTCCCTAGTTTCAGGGCTTAAGTTTTGCGGCAAAATATTGCAAAGCAAAACTATTTCAAAGAGCCGGCGCCACGAAGCGGCGGCCACATCGAGGAGCACGCATGTCCGCCGCCACGCCCGTAGATCCATCCAATCCGGCGGATCCGTCCACGGACGAGCCGCTCGACGGCAGTTTCGAACTGCATATCGCGGATGACCACATGAGCGCCACGCTGTTCGTCGAACCCCCCAAGGGCGGCGGCGCGGCAGTCACCGAGGATCAGGTGCGCGCCGCGCTGCTCGAACAAGGTGTGGTGGCCGGCATCCTGGACAATGCGCTGCGCCAGGCCATCGAACGCCGTGACGGCATAGGCGTGTGCATCGCCCTCGGTCAGGAGCCCACCCCCGGCGAACCCGCCACCTTTACGAGCCTGCTCGAATCGCCCAGCGAGCATCGCGCCGAAGCTGCGGAAGAACCCGCGGAAGAAGACGAGGACGAGGACGACGACGGCACCTACACCCGCATCGACTATCGCAACATGGGCAACCTGCTCCTGGTCACGCCGGGCGAGGCGCTCATGCGCCGCACGCCGGCCGTGCAGGGAACACCCGGCTTCGATATCACCGGCAAGGTCACCGAGCCGGCGAAAATCGAGGACCTCCCCTTCGACGCACAGTCGGCCGGCGCCGCGCCCTCCGCGGACGATCCCGACCTGCTGGTCGCCTCGATCGGGGGCGCCCCCAAGGTTCTGCCGCGCAGCGTGACGGTCGCTTCGGTGGTCGAGGTCGAAGCGGTCGACCTGAGCAGCGGCAACATCAATCTGGACGGCACGCTGCGGGTCAAGGGCGACATCGTCACGGGCATGAAGGTCGTCGTCACGGGCGATATCGTCGTCACGGGCACCATCGAAGCCGCCGACGTCTACGCCGGCGGCAACATCACGGTCAACGGCGGCATCATCGGCATGAGCGAGACGGTCGCCACCGACGGCAAGGAGCAATCGCGCGCGGCTCACCTGGTCTGCGGCGGCACGATCAAGGCGCGCTTCATCCTGAACGCCGAGATCGACGCGGCCAAGACCGTAGCGGCCGAACGCGAAATACGCCACAGTTTCATCGATGCGGGAGAAAGCGTGGTGGTCGGCCCGCCCGGCGGGCAGAACGGCGTCCTCGTCGGCGGGTGCACCCGCGCCATGATGTCGGTGCAATCCGGCGTCATCGGTTCGACGGGGGCCGTGCGCACCGAAGTCCAGGTCGGCCTGGATCCGCACGTGCACGGCCAGCGCGCCGCCTTGCAGCAAAAGCGCCAGGACCTCACCGAGCAGCAGGCCAAGCTGGAAAAAGTGGTGATGTTCCTGCACGCCAATCCGCAGAAAGACGTCGACGGCATCGGCGACCGGGCGCGCAAGACCTACAAGCAGACTTTCACCGACATGGAGGCCTTGAAAGCCGAAGAGGCCGAGCTGAACAAGGCGCTGCAGCCCAAGCCCGACGCCTATGTGGCCGCCAAAAAGCACATCCACACCGGCGTGCGGCTGCGCGTCGGCCACAAGTTCCGCGAATTCCGCGAGGACTATCCCGGTTGCAAGGCCAGGATAGGCGAAGACGGCGAAGTCATCGTCAGCTGATCAGCCGCGCGGCGGGATCACCGCCGTGACCTCGATCTCGACCTTGGCGCGATCCTCGACCAGGTCGGCCACCTCGACCGCCGTCATGGCCGGGAAATTGCGCCCCATCACCTCGCGATAGTGCTTGCCGATGGCCGGATACGACGCCACGTATTCGCGCTTGTCCTTCACGTACCAGGTCATGCGCACCATGTGCTCCGGCCCGCCGCCCGCCTCGCGCAGCACGGCAACGATGTTTTCCAGCGTCTGGCGCACCTGTGCGGCGAAGTCGTCGGTCTCGAACTGCTGCTGGCCGTTCCAGCCTATCTGGCCGCCGACGAAGACCAGCTTCGAACCGACGCTCATCTCGGCCAGGATGCCGTTGGAATAGCCCTTGGGCGGCAGCCAGTCCGGGGGTTGCAGAATAGTCATTGCACGATCCTGTTGAAGGAAGATGGGAAATCAGGCCGCCGGCGCGGCAGGCATGAGGTAGGCGGCCATGCGCTGGCGCAGGGCCTGCGGCATGGGCGCGGGGCGCACGCTCCGGACGTCGACGAACACCAGGGTCGCATTGGCGCTCAGGCGCTGCCTCTCGTCGTCTTGCCCCACGAAGCGCACGTCGAAATTGATCGACGATCCGCCGATGCGCCGCAGCGCCAGCTCCTGCCGCAGCGTGTCGTTCCAGCGGCTGGGCGCCGTGAAGTCGCATTGGATCGACGCCGTGGGTATGCCCAGGCGCATGCCGGTCAGCAAGCGATGGAAGGAATGATCCAGCGCCTTGTCGAACCACTCTTCGACGAAGTCGTTGATCATCTCGAAATAGCGCGGGTAGAACACGATGCCCGCCGGGTCGCAATGGCGAAAGCGCACCCGCGTTTCGCTGACGTAAGGCTTGCCTGCCGATTCCTGCATGAAGTTCTCCCTTGTCACCGCGCCACGCCGCGCTGGCGCAGGGCGTAGCGCTGCAGCTTGCCGGTCTCGGTGCGCGGCAGCGCGGCCATGAATTCGATCTCTCGCGGATACTTGTAGGGCGCGACCGTGGCCTTGACGAAATCCTGCAGGCGCACGGCCATTTCGGGCGTACCCTCAAAGCCCGGCTTGAGCACCACGAAGGCCTTGACCACCTGGCCGCGCTCTGGGTCGGGCTTGCCGATCACGCCGCATTCGGCCACGGCCTCGTGGCGCATCAGGGCATCTTCCACCTCGGGCCCGGAGATGTTGTAGCCGGCCGAGACGATCATGTCGTCGTTGCGCGCCTGGTAGAAGAAATAGCCGTCGTCGTCCTGCACGAAAGTATCGCCGGGCAGGTTCCAGCCTTGCTGCACGAACTTGCGCTGGCGTTCGTCGGCCAGGTAGCGGCAGCCGGTGGGTCCCTTGACCGCCAGGCGGCCGGGTGTGCCGTTGGGCACAGGTTGCATGTCGTCGCCAACCACCTGGGCGACATAGCCGGGCACGACCTTGCCGATGGCGCCCTGCCGCACCTGGTCGGGCGGGCTCGAGACGAACACGTGGATCATCTCGGTGCCGCCGATGCCGTCGATCATCTCGATACCGGTGGCCTGCTTCCACGACTGGCGCGTGGCGTCGGGCAGGGCCTCGCCGGCCGAGACGCTTTTCTTCAGGGAACCGATGTCGTACTTGCCCGCCAGCGCCGCCATCTGGCGATAGAACGTGGGCGCGGTGAAGACGATGTTGGCGCGGAAATCCTGGATCTCGGCCAGCAGCAGGTCGGGCGTGAGTTTTTCCGACAGCACGGTGGAGGCGCCCACGCGCAGCGGAAAGCACAGCAGCCCGCCCAGGCCGAATGTGAAGGCCAGCGGCGGCGTGCCGCAGAATATGTCGTCGGGCCGGGGCTTGATGACGTGGCGCGGAAACAG
>CALGFL010000546.1 GCA_937881145.1 uncultured Bordetella sp. | reverse complement strand
TTGGCCAGCAGAATCAGCAAGAACAGGATGCGCATATCGAGGTCCGCTCACAAGGGTTGAGTCTGCCTGGATTATCCCGGATTTATTCCGGCCGCTGCGCGGTCTGCAACACCCATGCGGCCAGGCCGTCGAGCACGGGGCTTTCGACATAGACCGGCCTGGTGGGCACGCTGCGCGCGGCACCGGCCTGGGCCAATAGCGTTTCCGCTTCAGTGCGTATTTCGGGCCAGCCGCCGCCTGTCACGTAGATGTCCGGCGTTGCGCCGAAGCGCGTGCGCGCGGCCAGCCACTGGCGCACGAGGGCGCCGGCCTGGGCGGCGGCCACGCCGCTGCTGATGGCCTGGTGGGTGTCGGTGGGGTAGGCGGTGGCCACGCCCTGCGCCAGGGGCAGGTTGGCGGTGCCGTGGGCCAGGGCGGTGCGCATCATGGCCGGTCCGGGCAGAATCAGGCCGCCGAGAAAGACGTTGTCGCTGTTGACGGTATCGAGCGTGGTGGCCGTGCCGAAACTGGCGACCATGAACGGGGGATGCTGGGCAGGCTGGCGGGCCAGCACGCCTAGCATGGCGGCCCAGCGGTCGACGCCCAGTTGTTCGGGGTGGTCGTAGCCGTTGCGCAGGCTCAGGGTCTGCTTTTCGGCGCGCAGCCATTCGATGCCGCAGCCGCAGGCCTGTTCGACGATGCGGGCGATGACATCGCCGCGGTCGACGCCGGCGACATTGACGCCGACGGCGCGCACCGGCGGTTCGGGCAGGGCATATAGCCAGTCGGCCAGCGCCTGCGGGCCGTTGTGATCGAAGACCTGGGTATCGGACCGACGATGCTGCGCGCCGGTGGGCAGCAGGCCAAGCTTGAGGCGACTGTTGCCTGCGTCGATCAGCAGAATCATGATTGCGGCCGGACGGAGACTTCGCCGACGATGATGGGCTGCACGCCGCTGTCGGTGCGCAGCAGCAGGCGGCCTTGCGCGTCCAGGCCCTGGGCGATGCCTTGCTGCAGGATCCTGCCCTGGTCGATGACGTTGACGGCCTGGCCTGCGAGAGCATCTACCTGGGCATAACGCTGCACGAAAGCGCCGAAACCTTCGCGCTGCACGTCGAGCAAGGCTTGGTGAAAGCCGTTGGCCAGGGCGCGGACGATCTCCGCGACGCCGACGTCGGCCGGCGCGCCGATCTGGCTCCAATCGGCGATGGGCCGCCCCAGAGTTTGAGAAAGGGTGTCGGCGTCGCGCAGGTTCAGGCCGATGCCGACGACGATGGTGTGGCCGGCGATCAAGCCGTTCTGATTGCGCAGCGATTCCACCAGCAGGCCGGCCAATTTGGCCTGGCCCCATTGCAGGTCGTTGGGCCATTTGACGGTGAGCGGGCCGGCCCGGTCGTTGCCGATCAGCGCGCGCAGGCTTTCGCAGGCGGCCAGTCCGGTCAGCGGCGAAAGGGCAGGCAAGTCGGCGGCAAGCAGATGCACGTCGAAAGCAAAAGACACCATCAGCGCGGCGCCGGCCGGGCTCTGCCAGGACCGGCCCACGCGGCCGCGGCCTTGCGTTTGCAGATGGGGGCCCAACAGCCAGGGCTTGCCTTCCGGGCGTTCGCGCGCCTGGGCCAGCAGGTCTGCGTTGGTCTAGCCGGTTTCGGCCTTCCAGCCCACTTGCCCAAAGGCCGGCAGCCAGTCCGCCA
>CALGFL010000545.1 GCA_937881145.1 uncultured Bordetella sp. | reverse complement strand
CGCGACGCCCGATCATTACGACATAATCGTCATCGGCAGCGGGCCGGGCGGCGCGTCCCTCGCCTACCGCCTGGCCGGCACGGGAAAGCGCATCCTGATGCTGGAACGCGGCGGCTATCTGGCGCGCTCGCGGGCAAACTGGGATGCCAAGACCGTCTTCGTCGATGCCGTCTACCAGGCGACCGAGACATGGTACGGCGGCGATGGCCGTGCGTTTCATCCCGGGCTGCATTATTTCGTCGGCGGCAACTCCAAGGTATATGGCGCCGCTCTGTTCCGTCTTCGCGAAGAGGATTTTGGCGAGCTGCGGCACAAGGATGGGCTCTCCCCGGCTTGGCCGCTGGGCTACGATGCGTTCGAGCCTTACTACACGCAGGCCGAGGCGCTATATCACGTCCATGGCCGGCGCGGCGAGGATCCCACCGAGCCCTGGTCCAGCGCGCCCTATGCCTATCCGCCGATCGAGCATGAGCCGCGCATTCAGGACCTGAACGACACCCTGGAACGCGAGGGGTTGCACCCGTTTCACCTGCCGCTGGGCATCAAGCTGGATCAGAATCCGGACGGCAGCGCCACGACCTACAGCCCCTGCATTCGATGCGACGCCTTCGACGGCTTCCCCTGCGCGATCAACGCGAAGGCCGACGCCCAGGTGATCTGCGTGGATCCAGCCCGCGCCGCCTATCCCAACTTCACGCTGCTGACGAATGCCTATGTCTCGCGTCTTGAGACCGACGCGGCCGGCCGCAGCGTCAGCCGCGTGCACGTGATTCGCCACAACGAGTTGGAACAGTATTCGGCGGATATCGTTGTCGTCGCCTGCGGGGCCTTGAGTTCCGCCCTGCTGTTGCTGCGCTCCGCAAACGACGCGCATCCGAAGGGATTAGCCAATGCATCGGACCAGGTCGGACGCAATTACATGCGGCACGACATGTCCATCGTAATGGCGGTGCTGAAAGAGCCGAACCACACGGTATTCCAGAAGACGCTGGCTCTGAGCGACTTCTACTTCCGTGCGGATGATTGGGACTATCCGTTGGGCCTGATCCAGATGTGTGCAAAGTCGCATGGCGAGCAGATCCGCGGCGAGACGCTGCCCGGCTACCTTTCCTGGCTGCCCGAAATGCCGTTCGAGAAAACGGCTGAACATTCGATCGATTTCTGGTTGCAGAGCGAGGATCTGCCGCGACCGGAAAACCGGGTCCGCTACGACGGCGATCGCGTGATACTGGATATTCATGAAGGCAATGAGGAGGCCGCCCGGCGTCTGCGGGCCAAACTGGAAGGATTGCTGGCGCCGATGCGCGCGTGGCCCCATCTGATCGAGCGCCGTCTCTATCTCGGCAAGGACGTCCCGATCGGGGGGACCGCGCATCAGGCAGGCACTTGCCGGTTCGGTGCCGATCCAGCCAGTTCGGTGTTGGATCTCGACTGCAAGGCGCATGAATTGGATAATTTATATATCGCGGATGCGAGCTTTTTTCCTTCGATCGGCGCGGTGAACCCGACGCTGACGATCATCGCCAACGCCCTTCGGGTCGCCGATCGAATCAAGGAGAGGCTCGGCGCATGAAGGTTCTTCACGCCGCCCCTCTCCTCTCGGCAGCGGCACTGCTATCGGCGGTGCAGGCATCGCGATGCCGTCGTTTGCAGGCTGAGCGCATCCTACGGATCAGCCGCGTGGTTTCGGATCTCGGTCGCGCCGTGGCGTTCTATCGCGATGGGCTCGGGTTTCGCACGATCGCGCAAGAGGGCCTCGACAAGGCGACGATAGCGACACTCGACCCAGGATTGGGCGACGCCGAGGAGATCGTGATGCGGCTGGGCGCCCAGGAAATCGCCCTGGTACGTTTCTCGGCGCAAGGCCGGCCTTATCCGCCGGACAGCCGAAGCGACGATTTGTGGTTTCAGCATCTGGCCATCGTGGTGAACGACATGGACGCCGCCTACGCTCACCTTTCTTCTCATTCCGGGTGGCGCCCTATCAGCGAAGGCGGCCCGCAATTGCTGCCGCCTTCGAACGGCGCGGTGCGGGCATTCAAGTTCCGCGATCCGGACGGCCACCCGCTGGAGCTGATCTGGTTTCCACCCGAGCAAGGCCGCCCGGTCTGGCACGGGGATGCGTCGCACGGGCCATTCCTCGGCATCGATCACAGCGCGCTCGCTGTCGCCGCGAGGCCGCGCAGCCTGGATTTGTATCGCGCATTGGGCTTG
>CALGFL010000544.1 GCA_937881145.1 uncultured Bordetella sp. | reverse complement strand
GAACGACGAGAACTGGGCATCGCCGATCTTGACGCTGGCCACCGTGCCGGCCGGCGCGGCCTGGTTCTGATAGTTGACCGAGTTGCGCGCGAGGAACGACTTGACGATGTCGCACGAGCTCTTGAACGAGGACGTGCCCACCGGATTGAACTGGAACGAGCAGGTGGCCGGGTCGGCGATCACGGTGACCGGTGCCGAGGCCTGGGCCTGTTCCAGCGCCGGATTGGCGTAGTGCGTGAGGCTCTTGAAGACCGGAAAGTAGGCCAGCGCGGCGATCAGGCAGCCCGCCATGATGATGGGCTTGCGGCCGATGCGGTCGGACAGGCCGCCGAACACCACGAAGAAGGGCGTGCCGATGAGCAGCGCCACGGCGATCATGATGTTGGCCGTGCCGGCATCGACCTTGAGCGTCTGCGTGAGGAAAAAGAGCGCGTAGAACTGGCCCGTATACCAGACCACCGCCTGGCCGGCGGTCAGGCCGAGCAGGGCCAGGATCACCACCTTGCAGTTCTTCCATTGGCCGAACGATTCGGCGATGGGGGCCTTGGAGCCCTTGCCTTCTTCCTTCATGCGCAGGAACGTGGGCGACTCGTTGAGCTGCAGGCGGATCCAGACGGAGATGGCCAGCAGGATGCTGGACACCAGGAAGGGAATGCGCCAGCCCCAGTCGGCGAAGCTCTTGTCGCCGATGGACAGGCGCACGCCCATGATGACCAGCAGCGACAGGAACAGGCCCAGCGTCGCAGTGGTCTGGATCCAGCTGGTGAAGTAGCCGCGGCGGTTGCGCGGCGCGTGTTCGGCCACATAGGTGGCCGCGCCGCCGTATTCTCCGCCCAGCGCCAGGCCTTGCAGCAGGCGCAGGAGGATGAGCAGGACAGGCGCCGCGATGCCGATGCTGGCGTAGCCGGGCAGCAGGCCGACGATGAAGGTCGACAAGCCCATGATGAGAATGGTGATGAGGAAGGTGTATTTGCGGCCGACCAGGTCGCCCAGGCGACCGAAGACCAGGGCGCCGAAGGGGCGCACCGCGAAGCCGGCGGCAAAGGCCAGCAGGGCGAAGATGAAGCCGGCCGTGGGGTTGACGCCGGAGAAGAAGTGCCCGGCGATGATGGCCGCCAGCGAGCCGTATAGGTAGAAGTCGTACCACTCGAACACGGTGCCGAGTGACGAGGCGAAGATGACGCGGCGCTCGTCGCGCGTCATGGCGCGCGACTGCGCACCCGCCTGCAGGGTTGTGGTGCTCATGATGTCTCCTCTGTGTGGCCGGCGCTTGTGCGCCGTGCTCGGTCGCGCCTGCTCGGACGGCGTCCGGCGGCTGGACCGTAAAGTAGGAGCCAACGCTGACGGGGGACTGACGTTTTCAACTGAACGTCAAATTTGCGTGCGAATATGTCAACGCCATAAGACCCTGCCGGGTCCGAGGTGATTCACGTATTACTGGATTGATCTGGATCCGGACAGGCATTACAACCCCCCATCGTTCACAATATTGTCCTCGTTCGAAAATGAAGAACAGGCACGCGCGGCGAGTGCTGACGACCGTACGAGGTCATGGGTGCGCAGGCACTCGATTTACGACAACTTTTTTGCCGCTCAACGAGCAGGAGGAATGACCATGACAATTACGCGTAGACAAATCCTTACGGGCGCCACGGCCCTGGCCGCCACCGCCGCATTCCAGCCGGCTTTCGCCGCGCGCAAGACGGTGATCAAGCTTGGCCTGGACCTGGCCAGCGATCACCCGACGACGGTGAACCTGAACGCCGCCGCGGCCAAGATGAAGGACGCCACCAAGGGCGAGGTCACGCTGCAGGTGTTCCCGAGCAGCCAGCTCGGCAACGACACGCACATGCTGTCGAACCTGCGCTCGGGCGCCATGCAGATGATGGCGATCGGCGACAACATCCTCGCGACGCTGGTGCCGTCCGCCGCGATCGACAACATCGGCTTCGCCTTCAAGTCGCCGGAAATGGCCTGGGGCGCGCTGGACGGCAAGGTGGGCGAGATGGTGCGCGCCGACATCGACAAGGCCGGCCTGCACGCCATGCCCCGCATCTGGGACGAAGGTTTCCGCCAGATCACCTCCAGCACCAAGCAGATTCTCACGCCCGAAGACCTGCACGGCTTCAAGATCCGCGTCCCGCCCAGCCCGATTTCGCTCGCGCTCTTCCAGGCGCTGGGGGCGGCCGCGACCACGATCAACATCGCCGAGCTGTACACCGCGCTGCAGACCCACGTGGTCGACGGCCAGGAGAACCCGCTGGGCAACATCGAGACGCAGAAGTTCTACCAGGTGCAGAAATACTGCTCGATAACGAATCACATGTGGGTCGGCTACTGGCTGCTGATGAACGGCCAGTTCTGGGCCAGCCTGCCCGAGGCCCACAAGAAGGTGGTCTCCGACACGTTCGACGCGCAAGCGCTGCAGCAGCGCAAGGACAACCAGAAGCTGGACTCCTCGCTCGAAGCGAAGCTCAAGGGGCAGGGCCTGGAATTCGCCACGCCCGACACCACGCCGTTCCAGAAGGCGCTCACGCAGTCCGGTTTCTACAAAACCTGGAAAGACAAGTTCGGCGCGCCGCTGTGGGCCGCGCTCGAAAGCGTCACCGGCCAGCTCGCCTGACGCACGCCAGCCAGAAAACAGTATCAAAGGGGATCATTAGTGAATAGTCTTTTCCGGGGTCTCGACCGGGCGGTCGACTGGATAAGCCAGGGTTTGGCGGGCTTTCTCGTCGCGGTCGAAGTCGTTCTCCTGTTCTCGGGAGTGGTCGGGCGTTATGCATTCGATCATCCTTTAGTCTGGACGGACGAGGCCGCGGAGATCCTGTTTCTCTGGTTGGTCAGTCTCGGGGCGGTGGTTGCTTTGCGCCGCTCCGAGCACATGCGCATGACCGTGGTGCTGAACCGTCTGAGTTCGCGCGCCCGGCGGTTGGCCGGTTGCCTGGCGGCCACGCTCGTCGTGGTCGTGGCGCTGGGGCTGATCGTCCCCGGGCTGGACTATGCCGTGCAGCAGCAGGCCATTTTGACGCCGGTGCTGCAGATGCCGGGCTCCTGGGAAATCTACGGCGAGCTGGCGGCCCTGGTGCTGCTGCTCTACGTGGCGCTGCGGCAATTGCTGGGCGAGGCGAGCTGGGCCGAGATCGCGTCCGTGCTGATCTTCAGTGCCTTGGTGTGGTTTACGCTCGATCGCGTCGAGAACGCGTTCGATCTGGGCAACGCCGAACTGCTCATCTATTTCCTGGTCATGGTCGGCTTCTGCATCTTCCTGGGTGTGCCGATCGCCTTCAGCTTCGCGATCTCGACCTTCGCCTATATCCATTTCACCAGCACGATTCCGCTCTCGGTCATCCTCAGCCAGATGAACCAGGGCATGTCTTCCCTTGAGCTGCTGGCCGTGCCGATGTTCGTCGTGCTCGGGCTGTTGCTCGAGATGACCGGCATCGCCCGGGCGATGATCAATTTCCTTGCCGCCCTGGTCGGCCATCGGCGCGGCGGGCTGCATTACGTGCTGATCGCGGCCATGTACCTGATCTCGGGCATCTCGGGCTCCAAGGCCGCCGACCAGGCGGCTGTGGCGCCGGTGCTGCTGCCGGAGATGCGCAAGCGCGGCGTGGCGCCGGGCGAACTCGCGGCGCTGCTGGCCTCGTCGGCCGCCATGTCGGAAACGATACCGCCCAGCCTCGTGCTCATCATCGTCGGCGCCGTCACCGGCGTCTCGATTTCCGCGCTGTTCACCGGCGGCCTGCTGCCCGCGGGCCTGGCTGCCGTCGGGTTGGCGGTGCTCGTGTTCTTCCGCACCCGCAAGGACAAGCCGGAAGGCGAGCAGGCACGTGCGCGCGAAGTCGGCCGCCTGTTCGTGATATCGCTGCCGGCGCTCATCCTGCCTTTTCTTATCCGCTACGTCGTGCTGGCGGGCATCACGACGGCGACGGAGGTGGCGACGGTCGGCGTCATCTATTCGATCCTGGTCGGCCTCTTCGTCTACCGCTGCTTCGACTGGCGCCGCCTGATGCCGATCCTGGTCGAGACGGCGGCATTGTCGGGCGCCATCCTGCTCATCATCGGCTCGGCCAGCGCCATGGCCTGGTCGCTGACCCAGGCCGGCTTCGCGCAGTCGCTGGCCGACATGATGACCAGCCTGCCCGGCGGCAGCGCCGGCTTCATGGCCGTCTCGGTGGTGCTGTTCCTGGTGCTGGGCAGCGTGCTGGAAGGGCTGCCGGCCATGGTGCTGTTCGGCCCGCTGC
>CALGFL010000543.1 GCA_937881145.1 uncultured Bordetella sp. | reverse complement strand
TACCGGAGAAATCCAGCTGATGCGGCCCGCCAGCGGCTCGGCCTCGTCCACGCCCACGATGGTCACCGTGCGTTCCTCGCCGGCGCGATCCATGTAGAGCACGGTCGCGCCGAAGAACACCTGGTCGCGGTTGGGCTGCAGGCCCGGATCGACCACTTCGGCGATGTCCAGGCGCTTGGTCAGAAAGCGCATGCGGCGGTCGATTTCGCGCAGGCGTTTCTTGCCGTAGAGATAATCGCCGTTCTCGGACCGGTCGCCGTTGGACGCGGCCCAGGACACGATCTGCACCACCGAAGGCCGCTCCACGTTCATCAGGTGCGCCAGTTCGTCGCGCAGCTGGGCGTAGCCCTGCGGAGTCATGTAGTTGCGCGTGCCCGCGGGCAGCGCCTGCGCTTCGGGGACGCCGTCCTCATCGTCGTTGTCGGACTCTTTGACGAATGCCTTGTTCATATCGTGGGGAAAAGCGTATGCATCAGAACCAATCGTGCCAGACCGGCGTCAAGCCCGGCGGCAGCATGGGCAGCATGCCCAGATCGGCGCGGCTGTCGCGCTCGCTGTGAAAGTCGGAGCCGCGCGAGGCCAGCAGGCCGTAGCGCCGTGCCTGGCCCGCATATTTGCGGGCGTCTTCGGGACTATGGCTGCCGGTGACCACTTCGACGCCCTCGCCGCCCAGCTGGATGAAATGATCGAAGAGCGCGTCGAACTGCGTGGCCGTATATTTGTAGCGGCCCGGATGCGCCACGACCGCGCGTCCGCCGGCACCGCATATCCACGATACGGCCTGCTCCAGTGTGGCCCATTGCGCGGGTTCGTGGCCCGGTCCGCCGTCGTGCAGGTACTTGTCGAACACGGCCTGCACGTTCGGGCAATAGCCCTGGGCCGTCAGATAGCGCGCGAAATGCGTGCGGCTGATGAGCTCGGGGTTGCCGGCGAATGTCAATGCGCCCTCGTAGGCGCCTGGCATGCCCAGCGCCGCCAGGCGCTCGCCCATGCGGCGCGCACGCTCGCCGCGCCCGGAGCGGGTGGCGCGCAGGCCGGCGCTCAAGGCCGCGTCGTCCGGATCGAAATTCAAGCCGACGATGTGCACTGTCTGACCGGCCCAGGTCACGGAAATTTCCGTGCCCGTGATGAAGCGCATCCCCAGTTCGCGCGCCGTCTGTCCAGCCTCGGCCTGGCCGGCGACCTCGTCGTGGTCCGTCAGCGCCCACACGTCCACGCCGTTGGCATGAGCGCGACGCGCCACCTCGACCGGCGACAGCTGGCCGTCGGACACGGTGGAATGGCAATGCAGATCGACGTTGAGCAGCGCGGCTTCCATGGGCTTATTTTAAGGACGATCGCAGAAAAGCCGCTATCGGCTCGATCTGCGCGGGGGTCATCAAAGTGGGGGCATGCCCCACGCCGGCGAATTCGACCGAGGTCGAGCGCGGGTTGCGCGCAAGCATCTCGGCCAGTGTCGCGGCCGTGAGCAGATCGGACTCGGCGCCATGCACGATAAGCACCGGACAGTCCAGCGCGTCGTAGGCCTGCCAGAGCAGCTTTTCGCCCGCGGCATAGGCTTCGGCGTTCTGCGCAGCCAGGGCCGCGGCCACGCTCAGGTCGTAATGCTTGACCCACTGGCCACCGCGCTGCCGAAAGACACGGCGCGTGAAGGTTTCCCATTGTTCGTCGGTATGCGGGCCGAAGGTCTGCGCAGTCTGGCGCGTGGCTTGCACCGCCTCGGCCAAGGAGGCGAACGCAACCGGCTGCCCCACATAGGCCCCGATGCGCCCCAAGGCCGGTATCTCCAGCCGCGGCCCCACGTCGTTGAGCACCACGCGGCTAAAGTGCAGGCCTTGCGCGGGCAGATCTTCGGAGCGCGCTCCGGGACGCGGGTCGGCGGCGCGCATCGCCGACGTCATGGCGGCGGTACCGGCCAGCGCCAGGCCGATCAACCCGCCCATGGACGTGCCTAGCCAATCGAGCGTCGCGGGACGCAGCCGCGCCAGCAGGGTCACCATATCGGCCATGTACTGCGGCACCGTGTAGAAGGCCGGATTGAGCAGCCAGTCGGACGCGCCGCGGCCCACCACGTCAGGACAAACCACGCGGAAATCGCCGGCCAGGGCCTGCGCGAGCTCATCGAAATCGCGCCCGGTGCGCGTCAGGCCGTGCGCACACAACAGAACCCGGCCGTTATCCGGATCGCCCCATTCCCAATAGGCCATGCGGTGCAAGCCCGCGGGGCTGGCGCAAGTGACATAGTCCAGGCGGGGTTGCAAAGGCATAAAACGGCTCCGGATCGAATGCATGATGGATTTTTCCATCTTACCCCTGTGCTCTCGGGTCCCGCGCCGCGCCGGTAGAATCGAGGCCTATGAGTCTCCAAACCGCACTCGCCCATCATCAGGCCGGCCGGCTGGCCGAGGCCGTCGCCATCTATCAGCGCATTCTGGAAGTCTCGCCCGACGATGTCGAAGCCCTGCGCTGGCTGGGCAGCGCGGTCGGCCAGATGGGCGATATCTGCGCGGCCGTGTCGCTGCTGTCGCGAGCCCACGCGCTAGCGCCGGATCATGTCGAAGTTCTGCTGTCGCTGGCCACCATGCAGCGCGCGGCCCAGGCTTACGAGCCCGCGCTGGCCTGTTACGAACAAGCCCTGGCGCTGCGGCCGCAATCGAGCGTCGCGCTCTACGGCAAGGGCACGACCCTGCAACGCATGGGACGTGCGCAGGAAGCCATGGCGGCCTTGCGCCTGGCCGTGGCGCTGGCGCCCGACCATGCGCAGGCGCATCTGAACCTGGCCGATCTGCTGCGCGAAAGCGGTGCCGACGGCGCAGCGGTCCAGGCGCATTACCGGCACGCCATCGCCGCGGCGCCGGCGCTGGCGGCGGCCCACTACGGGTTGGGCATCGCGCTCTACCAACAGGGCTGCCTGCTGCAAGCGCGCGACAGCTTCGCGCAGGCCGTGGCCTGTCGCCAGGATTTCGTGCCGGCGCTCTACAACCTGGCGCTGGTCAGCCGGCAGCTGGGCCGCCCGCAAGAGGCGCTGGCCCACTATCGCCGCGTGCTGGAGATCGATCCGGAACACGTCGATGCGCGCATCAACTTGTCCGCGGTGCTGCGGGAAGAGGGCCTCGGTGCCGAGGCTCGCGAACAATACGACCAGGCTTATCGGCGCAAGAACTTTTTCACGAAATTCACGCCGGGCGCCCGCAAGACGGTGCTGATCCTCTTTGACGCGGGCACCGGCAATATGAATCTCACGCACCTGTTCGACACACGTGCCACCAATTTGATCGACTGGATGATCGAATACGCGCCGCCCGGGCAGCAAGCACAGCTACCGCCTTACGATCTGGTCTTCAATGCCATGGGCGACTCCGATATCACGACAAGCGGCGTGACAGAGCCGCTGACTCGCTTTATCGCGCATTGCGCCTGCCCCGTGCTCAACCCTCCCGACAAGGTGTCGCGCACGGCCCGGCATCGCCTGCCTGGATTGCTGAGCGACATTGCCAACCTGGCGATCGCGCCCGTGCGGCGCTATGCCGACGCGCAGGATTGGGACAAGGACCTCGATGCCCGGCTGCCGCTGCTGCTGCGTCCGATCCATACCCAGGGCGGCGAAGGCCTGGAACGCATGACCACGCCCGAAGACGTGCGGCGCCAGCGCGAGCGGCAACAGGGGCCGGTCTACGTCTTTCCCTTCATCGACTACCGCTCTTGCGACGGCTACTGGCGCAAGTACCGCGTCATTTTCATCGACCGGCAGCCCTACCCTTATCACCTGGGCATCTCGCGCGACTGGATGGTGCACTACTACACCGCCGACATGGGCGATCATGCCTGGAAGCTGGAAGAGGAAAAGCGCTTTCTGCAGGACCCGCGAGCCGTGCTCGGGGCCGCCGCCATGCAGACGCTGCGCGAGATCGGCGCGCGCCTGGATCTGGATTACGCGGGCATCGATTTTTCCCTGCTGCCGGACGGCCGCATGCTGGTCTTCGAAGCCAATACCACCATGCTGGTCCATCCCGAGAAGGCGGACGGACCATATACGCACAAGAATGCCTATGTGCAGCGCATATTCGCTGCGTTCGAGGCCATGCTGGTGAAGCGGCTCGCCGGTTCCTGACCGGATCGGGCTCGGTTCCCTAGCCGCCGACACCGCCCCGCGAGCTCCAGGGCAGCGTCGCATGCCAGTAGCGCTTCGTTGACTCGCGCTGCGCCTGCACCGTCAACCCCTGTCGAGTTGACTCGATTGTCACCGCGCCTTGCAGATCCGTGCGCCACACCGCGGCTCCCGCGGCCTGCCAGCGCGATACGACTTGCGCCGCCGGATGATGGAATCGATTCAGGTAGCCCGCCTGGACAATGACCTGAGCCGACCCGGCGGCGCCGACCAATATCGGCCCCGACGAGGTGGACGAACCGTGATGCGGCGCCGCCACGACGTCGATGGGCGGCAACGCCGCCGCATAGCGGGCTTCCTGGGCCACGCCCGCGTCGCCGGGCAGCAAGATCGTGTGATGCCGGCCTTGCACCACCAGCACGCAGCTGCGGGCATTGCTATCGGGTTTGCCACCGCTGCCTTTATCTTTTGCGCGCGCCTCGTTTTGCGGCGGCGGATGCACGAAGCGCATCAGCACGCCATCGCTTTCCCATGCCATGCCAGCCTCGCATTCCCGCCGGCTCGCGGGCAACAGCGCCTGGTCCAGGTCAGGTTCGGCTGATCGGGCCGCCTCGCGCTTCAGGTGCGCCGCCAAGTCGAACGAAGCATACGAGGTGTCCACCGCGATCGCCTGCAAAATACCGCGCAATCCCCCCGCGTGATCCTGGTCCGCGTGCGACACGACCAGCGCATCGATGCGGCGCACGCCGCGCGCATGCAGATAAGGCGCCAGTACCCGCTCGCCCGCGTCGCCGCCGCTGTAATAGCGCGGACCGACGTCGTAGAGCAGCGTGCGGGTGGCCGTCTCGATGACGAGCGCGCTGCCCTGCCCTACGTCCAGCGCGGCCATGCGCCAGTCGCCGGGCTCGGGCCGGTCGGGACGCCAAAGCAAGAGCGGCAACATGCCCAGCCAACCCAGAAGGCGCCAGCGCCTGCCGCGGCCTTGCAAGGCCGCAACGATCCCCACGCATGCAAGCAGCAGCCACGGCCAGGGCGCGGCCGCCACATAAACGGATGCCCAATCGCTCCGGCCGATCCACCCCACGGGCTGCATGACCGCGGCAAACAGGGCTTGCCCCAGCCTGCCCGCGGCCCAGGCCAGGCCCTGCCCGCCCGGAATCACCGAGAGAAATCCGCACAGCAAGGCCAGCGGGGTCACCAGCGCCCCGACAATGGGGACCGCGATGGCGTTGGCCACGGGCGACCCGAGGGACACCTGGTATACGAGAAAAGCCAGCAAAGGCATAAGCCCGAGCGTGATCGCGCCCTGTGTCCTGCAAAAATCATCGAGCACGCGCCGCGCGCGTTCGCGCCAATTCGAAGCGGGCTGTTCATGCGCGCCGGCCACGCGCATCAATATCGCCACCGCGCCGAACGACAGCCAGAATCCCGCCGACAGCATGGCCCAAGGGTCGAGCGCCAGGACGCAGGCGCCGGCAAGCGGCAGCAAGCGCGACGCGCTCAGCGGCAAGCGCGCCAGCCCCGCCGCCGCCAGGCAGGCCAGCATGAAGAAGGTGCGGCGCGCCGGCACGCCCCAACCCGCCAAAAGGCAATACGCCAACGCTACGACCAGAGCGGCCATGCAAGCGGCCAGTTGCGCGGGCAGGTATTCCGCCAGACCCACGCCGCGCCAGTGTCCGCGCCGCCACAGCCACGCCATGAATAGCACGCCCATGGCCGCCACCAGCGTGATGTGAGATCCGCTGATCGAGACCAGGTGCGAGATGCCGGTGCGATTGAATATCTGCCAATCCTCCCGCGCCACGCCGGCCTGGTCGCCGATGGCCAGGGCGATCAGCACCGGCCCGTAACGGGTTCCCTGCAGGGCCCGCCGCATGCCGGCGCGGATGCGATGGCGCAGCGTTTGGACGCCCACGCCCGCCGTCGCCCAGGGTTCGTCGGCAATTTTCTGCGGATTGCCGCGCACCGTGCCCTCGGCCCGTATGCCTGCGGCGAAACTACGCAATTCCATGTCCGGCGCGTAAGGATTGGACAGGCCATAGGGACGGCGCAGGATCAGCGCCATGCGCCAGAGGCTGCCGGGCAGGACTTCGGGCAGCGCGGCGGCGTTTCCGGGACGCGCATGCCAGGTAATGCGGATGCGCCGCGGTATGCCTTGAGGTCGGGTTTCGTCCACCTCGGCCAGGAAGCGACGGCCGCCATCATCGTCCTGCGGCAGCGTCAGCACCCGGATTTGCAGGCGGGTGACTTGATCATGATGAACATCGGCCAGCACGTCGGCCAGACGCAGACGGCCTTGCAGGCAGGTGTCGAAGGAACCGGCCGACAATCCCGCCAACAGCAGGCAGGCCAAGCGGACAAGCCGCACGCGAGGCGTCGGCCGCAACATTGCGCATGCAGTCAACGCCGCGAGCGCCGCGCACGCCAAAGCGGCAAGGCCAAGCACACCCGGCAAGGCCGCCAGCGCATGAGGCAGTCCGACGCCGACAATGAACGAAAGAAGAAAGACACGGCCAGAAATGGGAACCTCCGCAAAGGTTCCAGCCTAGCTATTGAAGAATCTGTCCGCCAAGATGGGATGACGCGCTTTTGTCACGCGGGGGAGCACGTCAGGCAGGCGCCACGCTGCGCACGACGCGATTCCGGCCCGTGGACTTGGCTTCGTACAGGGCGTTGTCGGCCAGCACATAGACCGCATGCTGGTCCATGTTCGAGTCGACGCGCACGCAGGTCAGGCCGAACGAGGCCGTCACCACGTTGCCAGGGTTGCCCAGATGAGGAATGGCGAGCGCCTCGATTTTCTTGCGCAAGGTCTCGACGGTGTGCAGCGCGGTATCGGGATCGTGCACCGAGAAAATGACGCAGAACTCCTCGCCGCCCAGCCGGAACGCGAAATCCGAAGCGCGCCGCATCGACTGGCGCAGCACCTCGGCAATGCGCTGCAGCACGATGTCGCCCTGGGGATGGCCGTAGCGGTCGTTGTAGCGCTTGAAGTGGTCGATGTCGAAGATGCTGAAGGCGAGCACATCGCCTTCGGACTCTTTCGTCCGATTGAAGGTGCGCTCGATCACGTCGTCGAAATGGCGGCGGTTGTACAGCCCGGTCAGGGGATCGGTCACGCTCAGGGATTCGAGCTGCCGATTGGCGCTCTCGAGCTCCACGGCGCGCTCGTTCAGGCCCGCGGTCAAGAGATCGGAA
>CALGFL010000542.1 GCA_937881145.1 uncultured Bordetella sp. | reverse complement strand
AACCGCCTGCCGGAACCCTCGACCATTCATTGGCACGGCCTGCCCGTGCCGCCGGACCAGGACGGCAATCCGGAAGACGCCGTTGCGCCGGGCGCGGCGCGCATCTACCAGTTCAAGCTGCCGCCGGGCAGTGCCGGCACGTATTGGTATCACCCGCATCCGCATATGCAGACCGCCGAGCAGGTATATCACGGCCTGGCCGGCCCCATCATCGTGCGCGCCGCCGACGATCCGCTGGCCGCCTGGCCCGAGAAGCACCTGTTCTTCACCGACCTGCGCCTGGACGTCAACGGCAACATCCCGCCCAACGGCCTGGAAGACTGGATGAACGGCCGCGAAGGGCAATACGTGCTGATCAACGGCGCCCTGCAGCCCGAGATCACGGTGGACGGCGACCAGCGCTGGCGCATCTGGAACGCGTGCAGCGCACGCTATCTCAAGCTGGCCTTCAGCGATCACCGCGCCTTCACGCAGGTCGGCACCGACGGCGGCCTGCTCAAGCGACCCATCACGGGCGTCAAGGCGCTGCTGCTGCCGCCCGGCGCGCGGGCCGAACTCATCGTGCAAGCGGGCCCGGCGAACTCGCAGGCCGCGCTGATGGCCCTGGCCTACAACCGCGGCAAGATGAGCATGTCGGGCAGCGTGCCTGCCGAAACCGACCGCGTGCTGGCCCAGGTGAAATTCGCGCCCGCGGCCGGCGGCGCGCGCGCCCTGCCCACCTGGCTGCGCTCCATCGAGCCGCTGGGCGAGCCGGTCGCGCAAAAGACCGTGATGATGACCGAGCAGATGGACATGCAGAACATGCATGCCGAAGGCCCGATGGGCCTTCCCAGCGGTATGCGCTTTCTGATCAACAACCAGAGCTTCGATCCCAAGCGCGTCAACATGACCAGCCGGCGCGACGAAGTGGAAGTGTGGACGGTGCAGAACTTCACCGACATGGACCACCCCTTCCACATCCATGGCACGCAGTTCCAGGTGCTCGACCATCAATTCGAAGGCAAGACCGTGCCCGAGTCCTTCCTCGCCTGGCGCGACACCGTCAACCTGCGCCCCAACGAAGTCGTGCGCATCGCCACCGTGCAGCGCATGGCGGGGCTGAGGATGTTCCACTGCCATATCCTGGAACACGAAGACCTGGGCATGATGGCAGTGCTGCAGGTCGAGTAGGGACTGGGCCCGCGCAAAAACAAAAACGCACAGCATGCGCTGTGCGTTTTGATTTTGGGTTTGGATTTACTCGCACCTTTTCTTTCACCAGAGCCACCCGACCAGAAAACTGGTCGGAGCGAGAGGATTCGAACCTCCGACTCCTGCGTCCCGAACGCAGTACTCTACCAGGCTGAGCTACGCTCCGATTGCTCTGGGAAAGACGTGTTTTCAGCGGTCACGATCAACCGCGAAAGCACAAAATTCTAGCAGAGATTCACGGCAAACGGAAACGGGCCAGTCGGCCAGGGCCTTGCGAGCCAGCTCGGCTTCGCTGCGGGCAGCGGCCAATGTGTGGGCTAGCGCGTCGGTTGCATGGATGGCCTGGGCCACCGCGGTGAAGTCGGCGTCGCCGGTGCGGATGGCTTCGCGGATGAGCGTCTGCTGCGCCGGCGACCCCGTTTGCATGACACGGATGAGCGGCAGCGTGGGCTTGCCTTCGCGCAGATCGTCGCCCACGTTCTTGCCCAAAGCCTGCGCGTCGCCGCTGTAGTCGAGCACGTCGTCGACCAGCTGGAAGGCAGTACCTACGTGGCGGCCGTAGGCCGCGGCGGCTTCCTGCTGCGCGGGCGTGGCGCCGGCCAGCACCGCGCCCACCTGGGCGGCCGCCTCGAACAGCTTGGCCGTCTTGTAGCGCACCACCTGCAGGTAGCGCTCTTGCGACACCTCGGGGTCGTGCACGTTGAGCAGCTGCAGCACCTCGCCCTCGGCGATGACCGTGGTGGCCTCGGACAGGATGCGCATGACGCGCATGTCGTCGGCCTCGACCATCATCTCGAACGAACGCGAATACAGATAATCGCCCACCAGCACGCTCGCGGCGTTGCCGAACACGGCGTTGGCCGTGCCACGCCCGCGGCGCATGTCGGACTCGTCGACCACGTCGTCGTGCAACAGCGTGGCGGTGTGGATGAACTCGACCACGGCGGCCAGAAGATGGTGGTGGCTGCCCTGGTAGCCCAGCGCGCGCGCCACCATCAGCACCATGGCCGGCCGCATGCGCTTGCCGCCCGCTCCGATAATGTAGTCGCCGATCGTGCGGATCAGCACCACGTCGGAATTGAGCCGCGCGCGGATGACCGCGTCGACGGCCTTCATGTCATCGGCGATGGGGGCAATGATCTCGGGGAGGTTCAAGTCGTGTCCGGTACGAAGCATGCCGCGCCCTGGCGCGGGCCGATCGGGCTCGCACCGGGGCACAGGCGGGAATTCGTCGCGATTATACGGGGTGGGGCCATCCGTCCCCGGGAACAGAGGCTAAATCCTTGCCCCGATTGAGCTTTTTGACTTTTCCACAGCCCCTGGCTAGAATGGCGGGCTCGGGTTCTCTTTTGTGGACCCGAAGCTCTTTTCTTTTAAGGAATCCCCCATGTACGCGGTCGTAAAAACCGGTGGCAAGCAGTATCGCGTTGCCGCTGGCGAAAAACTCAAGGTAGAACAGATACCGGCTGACATCGGGCAAGAAATCACCCTGGACCAGGTTTTGTCCGTGGGCGAAGGCGACCAACTGAAAGTTGGCACCCCGCTCGTGGCCGGCGCCGTGGTCAAGGCTACGGTTCTTGCGCACGGTCGCCACGACAAGGTCACGATCTTCAAGATGCGCCGTCGCAAGCACTATCAAAAGCATCAAGGCCACCGTCAGAACTACACCGAGATCCGCATCGAAGCCATTACGGCTTGATGCAATCCGGTATTTAGCAGGAGCTAAACATGGCA
>CALGFL010000541.1 GCA_937881145.1 uncultured Bordetella sp. | reverse complement strand
GTTCATCGGCGGTAGCGGCTTTTTCTTCGGACCCGTCATCGGCGCCGTGCTGTACATATTGTTCGCGGTCGCGCTGTCGAGCCTGACTCATGCGTGGCTGCTCTACCTGGGGCTGTTCTTCGTGCTGATGGTGATGTTCGTGCCGGGAGGCATTGCCAGCTTGATGATGAAGCAGGCGCCGTTGCTGGCCGAACGAAAATTCGGACGCATGCTGCCTTCCTATTGGGCTGCGCTGGGCGCCGGTCTGGTCCTGCTGGCCGCGTTGATCCTGACCGTGGAGCTGACCTACACGCTGCAGATCAACAGCGACAACGGCACCCTCGTGAAGCTGGCGGGCCTGGATTTCGACGCGGCCTCGCTCAAGTCCTGGGTGGTCGCCGCGGCGCTGTGGTTGGTCGGGGCATGGGGTTGGCGCGCGGCGCTGGTGCGCGTGCATCGGGCTTGGGACGAAGTCCAGGCGGAAATGGCGGGAGGCGGGGCATGACGGCGGCTCTGGAGTTAAGCGAAGTACGCAAGCGGTTCGGCCGCACCGAGATCATCCGGGGGGTCGACCTGAGTATCCCGAAGGGCGAGCGCCATGCGCTCATCGGCCCGAACTGCGCGGGAAAATCGACGAGCTTCAACCTGATCTCGGGACGCAGCGCGCCAAGCTCGGGCTCGGTCAAGCTCAATGGCGCGGAAATCGGCGGCCTCAAGCCTTTCGCGATCAATCGCATGGGGCTGTCACGCAGCTTCCAGATCACCAATCTCTTCCACCGGCTTTCGGTGTTCGAGAACCTGCGCTGCGCGGTGCTGTGGTCGCTCGGCTACAAATATTCCTTCTGGCATCGCCTGGCCAGCCTGCACGACGCGCGCCAGCGGGCCGATCAGGTGCTGGAGCTGATCGGGCTGCAGCGCCTGCGAGATACCCAGGCAGGCCTGCTGACCTATGCCGAGCAGCGCGCGCTGGAAATCGGCATCACGATCGCCGGCGGCGCCGAGGTGATCCTGCTCGACGAGCCGACCGCCGGCATGAGCCGCTCGGAAACGGACCAGGCGGTGGCGTTGATCCGCAATGTCACCGTAGGCAAGACGCTGGTGATGGTCGAGCACGACATGAGCGTGGTGTTCGGCTTGGCCGACCGGATCTCGGTGCTGGTCTACGGCGAGATCATCGCAACCGGCACACCCGAGGCGATCCGCAACAACGGCAAGGTCAAAGAGGCCTACCTTGGCGCGACGCTCGACGGCGATGCCGGCCAGGGAGCGCACTGATGGCCCAGCGCATGCTGAACGTGCAAGGCTTGCATGCCTATTACGGCAAGAGCCACATTCTGCAGGGCGTCGACATGCATGTCGGCGAGGGCGAGATCGTCACGCTGCTTGGACGCAACGGGGTCGGGCGCTCCACCATGGCCAAGACCATTCTCGGCATGGTCAAGGCCACGGGTTCCGTGTGCTTTCGCGGCCAGGAGATGCTGGGACGCCGCACCTTCGAGATCGCCCGGCTGGGCATCGGCTACGTGCCCGAGAATCGCGACATTTTTCCCACGCTGACCGTACGCCAGAACCTGCTGCTGGGCGAGAAACGCAGCCGGCGCCAGGGCAAGCCGCGCTGGACGCTGGCGCAGATGTACGACATGTTTCCGCGCCTGCAAGAGCGCGAGGACACCGCGGCGGGGGTGCTCTCGGGCGGCGAGCAGCAGATGCTGACACTGTGCCGCACGCTGATGGGCGACCCGGACCTGATTCTCATCGATGAGCCCACCGAGGGGCTGGCGCCCAAGGTGGTGGCGCTGGTGGGCGAGTATCTGCAGGCGCTGAAGGAACGCGGCATTTCGGTGCTGCTGGTCGAGCAGAAGCTGGCGATCGCGCTGGACATCTCGCAGCGCGTCTACGTCATGGGCCACGGAAACATCGTGTTCGAGGGAACGCCCGCCGAGCTGAAGGACAATGCGCAGGTGCGCAAAGAGTGGCTCGAAGTGTAGGCTTGCCGGCGCGGCCGTTTCACCGCCGCGAACCGCCGCACTCGACAAGGATAATGAAAGGAGCAGCATATGCGAGCAGCTATCGTGGGCGCCGGTTCTCTTGGAACCATCATCGGCGCATTGATGAATCGGGCGGGAAGGCAGGTCGACCTGGTGGATGCCTATAAAGACCACGTCGATGCACTGAACAGGTCCGGCGCGACCGTAACCGGGTCGGTCGAGATGAACGTGCTGGTAAAGGCCTACACCCCGGATCAGCTGACGGGCACGTACGATCTCGTCTTTCTGCTGACCAAGCAGACCCGCAACCAGGAAACCCTCTCGCACCTTCTGCCGCACCTTCATCCGGACAGCGCGGTGTGCACACTGCAGAACGGCATCCCCGAGCACTCGGTCGCGGCGATCGTGGGCCGCGAGCGCACCTTGGGCGGCGCGGTCGGCTTCGGCGCAACCTGGCTCAGGCCCGGCGTTTCCTGCCTGACGTCGAACTACGAAACGATGAAGAATTTCGCGTTCGAAATCGGCGAGATCGACGGCATTGTCCGTCCGCGGTTGAAGGTGGCCCAGCAATACCTGGAGTGCGTCGGCAGAACCGAGATACTTACCGACCTGATGGGCATCCGGTTCTCCAAGGTGCTCATGAATGCCACGTTCAGCGGCATGTCCGCGGCGCTGGGGTGCACTTTCGGCGCCGTGCTGGCCGATCCGAAAGCCATGGCGTGCCTGGCGTTCGTGGCCGATGAGTGCATCAAGGTGGCCCGCGCCGATGGCGTCCGGCTCGCGATGATGCAGGGCGAGGATTTCGGATTCTTCGAATTGCGGGGCGCCGCCGATATCCCGTCCAAAATGGCGCTTTACCGCAAGATATGGGGCGCGCACACGCAATTGCGGGCAAGCATGCTTCAGGATCTGGAGAAGGGCCGCGACACGGAGATCGACTACATCAACGGCCTCATTTGCCAGAAAGGCCGGGAGCATGGCGTCGCGACGCCCTTCAACGACAAGATCGTCGAGCTGGTGACCGAGGCTCAAAAGCGGCGCGGCGTGAACGACTTCGGCTATCTGGGCCGGTTCGACGAACTGCTGAAGGTTCACGCACGCGATCTGCCCGGACAGGTTGCCTGGTAGGCGCACCAGGGAAGGCCTGCACGGTGCCGCTTCAGACCGTCACGACGATCTTGCCGAATTGCTCGTTCGATTCCAGAAAGCGATGCGCGTCGACGATCCGCTCGAACGGAAAAGTTCTTGAGATGACGGGTTTGAGCGCGCCCGATGCAAGACCGTCGAGTATGAATTTCCTTGCCGTCGCCGATCGCACCGGGTCGCCGACGATCTCGTTGACGCGGTAGCCGCGCAGCGTCAGCGTCTTGCTGAGCGCTGCGAACAGCGGAAAAGGCGTCGCCTCCGGGCTCAATCCGCCGTATTCGATCAGTATTCCACCCAGCGACATCGCGGCCGTCAGCGGTTCGAATATCGGGCCGCCGACGGCGTCGAAGACGACCCTCGCTCCGTGCGGTCCGGTTATCTCCGCCAGCCGGGCGGCCAGATCGCCCTCCGCCAGGGTAACCACATGGGCGGCGCCCGCCGCAAGCAAGGCTTCTTTTTTCGCGGCCGTTCGCGTGACGGCGATCGGGGTCGCGCCCACCACGTTGGCAATCTGGATCGAAGCCAGGCCGACGCTGCTCGATGCCGCGGTGATCACGACATGGTCCCGCTTACCCAGCCTGCCGATGTCGACCAGGGCGCCATACGCGGTGAGGTATTGCATCCAGACGGCCGCGGCCGCTTCCCAGCTCAGCGACGGCGGATGCTTGACGACGAGTTCGGCGGGAAAATTCACGAGCTCGGCATATGCGGGCCAACGGATCATCGACGGTGGCGGCATGACGCTGACGGCGTCGCCGAGGGCAAAGTTTTTCACGCCGTCTCCGACCGCTTCGACGAACCCCGCAGCTTCCAGTCCAAGGCCGGAAGGGAATGCGGTCGGTGTTTCGACATAAGAACCTGTGCGCAGCAATGCTTCCGCGCGGTTCAGGCCTAGCGCCTTGACGCGGATTTGAACCTCCCCGCGCGCCGGCCGGGAAACGTCCACGTCCTCGATGCGCAGAACCTCGGGACCACCATGCTGGTAAAAGCGGATTACACGCGTCATATCGTCTCGACTCAAAAGTAAATGAACTGAATACACTATGACGGCGTGCCGATTGCGGATAAATAGCGGAAAAGCGAAGTCAATAAAAACCAGGAGTTTTCAATATGGATCGCCTTACAAGCATGGCCGTCTTCGTCAAGGCCGTCGACCTGGGTTCGTTCGCGGCGGCGGCGGATGTGCTCGAACTGTCGGGGCCGATGGTGGGTAAGCATGTGCGCTTCCTGGAGGAGCGGCTGGGCGTGCGCCTTCTCACCCGCACCACCCGCCGCCAGAGCCTGACGGATTTTGGCCGTGCCTACTACGAACGCTGCCGGGTCGTGCTGGCCGAGGCGGAGGCAGCGGATGCGCTGGCGGCCGATCAATGGGCCGAACCGCGCGGGAAGCTGCGCGTCACCATGCCTGTGCATTTTGGCCGCCACTGTGTCGCTCCCGTGCTGCTGCAGCTCGCGCGGCAGTATCTGGCGCTGGAGCTGGATCTGTCGTTCAGCGACCGCGCCGCGGATCTCGCGGAAGACGGCTACGACCTGGCCATCCGGACCGGAGGCCTGGAGAGCAAGGCCAGCGTGATCGCTCGCCGCGTCGCGCGCCAGCGCATGGTGGTCTGCGCGTCGCCGTCCTATCTCAGAAAGCATGGCCGGCCTCGGCAGATCGAGGATCTTGCCCAGAGCCACGCCATCATCTACCGGCGATTGGGTCGCATACGCCCGTGGCTTTTCCCGCAAGACGGCCAACCTGCGTTGGAGGTCCTGCCTGCGAACCGGCTGCGGTTCGACGATCTCGATGCTATTGCGGACGCGGCGGCAGCCGGCATGGGGTTGGCGTGGCTGCCTTACTGGCTCGTGCACGAACGCATTCAGACGGGCGCGCTCGTGCAGCTTTTGCCGAAGCAGCCGGAATTTCTCTACGACGT
This sequence comes from uncultured Bordetella sp., assembly GCA_937881145.1. GTDB lineage: Bacteria > Pseudomonadota > Gammaproteobacteria > Burkholderiales > Burkholderiaceae_B > Bordetella. The sequence continues at coordinate 2,253 of CALGFL010000541.1, read as the reverse complement.
CTACGCGCTATGGCTGCAGACGCCCAACTTGGCGCGCAAGGTTCGTGTCGCCGTCGACGCCTTGGTGGAGGCATTGCCGGGTTTCATGAAGCAAGCCGCTTGAAGCGGATAGCCGTAGAGCACCATCACATCGCCAAGCGTTCGATTCCCGTGCAAGCAAACCGGGATTCATGGTTACCGCGCATGGCTTAGAAACTCGCGTGTGCGCGGATCCCGGGGGGAATCGAAAAAGTCCTTGGGCGCCCCGGACTCGACAATGAGACCTTTGTTCGTAAAAAGCACCCAATGCGCGACCTCGCGGGCGAAGCGCATTTCGTGCGTGACGAGAATGCTCGTCATCCCTGCTCGACCAGATCGCGGATCGTGGTCAGCACTTCTTTTACCGTTTCCGGACCGAGCGCTGCCGTGACCTCGTCAAATAGCATGACATTGGGTCGCATCGCCGGCGAGCGGGCAATCGCGACACGTTGTCGCTGGCCTCCGGAGTCTCGGATTTAACGATTCTTTCGTCCGGCCGCGTGGGCGGTCTTGGAGAATGGCGTCTTCCGCAAGCGCAAGCAGGTTGGATTGCAGGCGTCTCTCGCTTGCTTTGCCCGACAGTCATTTCGAACTGCCTGGCGTTCGGCCGGGATCGCCAAGCCCGTTATCCTGGCAAGCCTTAGATGGTTTTCTGAGAAGCGTTGATCCCGCGGCGCGACCGGGGCGTGGGCTCGACGCCGATGCGCGGGTCTCGCGCCAGTGCAAGCTCTCCCATCCGCCACGCAATCTTCTCGAATGCTTCGTCGTCCTGCGGGACATAAAGCCATTTACCCAATACGGGGTGCGGCCGCAAGCCCGGCATTTCATCCATGAGGGCCGCGTGATGCTCTTTCGAGGTGGCGACCAGCAAGCCATTCCACGGGTCGTCGCGATCGACGGCGATCAGATAGAGCAAACCGTCCAGGTAGGCCGCGTCGCTGCCGAACATTTTGCGGCTCGTATAGCCGGTATCCCGCTCCAGCGGCTCGATAATCCACAGGAGCGAGTTGGCGCGGGGCGATGCCGACTTCTTTTTGGTTGGGGCGAAAGGGTCGATTCGGCCAGGCATGAGAAAGAGGTCCGAGGTGGTTGTGCAGGCTCATGTTCCAACAGGGCGGCGAGTCACGACGCGATGCGGGCTTCGCGCCGCACGGCCTGCGGCGGTATGCCAAAGCCGCGCATGAAGGCCTCGCGCATATGGCGCCGGTCGCGAAAACCCGTTTCCCGGGCCACTACATCCAGCGGATGCCGGCTGCTTTCGATCATCAGCCGCGCGGCTTCGAGCCGCAGGCCTTCGACAGCCTTGGCGGGTGACTGGCCCGTTTCGGCCGTGAACACCCGGCTGAATTGACGTGGGCTCAGGCTGGCGACTTCTGCCAGTTCTTCCACGCTCAGCGCTTGCGAGAGATTGCGCCGCGCATGTTCCAGCGCCTGCTGGATGCGGTCGGATTTGGGTGCGAGCTCGAGCATCTCGGAGTGCTGCGATTGCCCACCCGAGCGGCGCTGGTGCATGACCAGGCGGCGTGCGACCGAACGCGCGGTCTCGGCGCCCAGGTCTTTTTCGACGAGCGCAAGCGCCAGGTCCAATTCCGCCGTCATGCCCGCGGAGGTCCAGACCGGCCCGTCGGCGATGTAGATGCGGTCGGCCTCGACGTGCGCAAGAGGGTGGCGCTGCTGCAAGACTTCAGCCCAATACCAGTGCGTCGTGGCGCGCCGTCCGTCGAGCAGGCCCGCGTCGGCCAGCACGAAGGCGCCGGTGCACAAGCCCGCGACCCGCCGCGCGCGCGTGGCGATCTTGCCCAGCAGCCGGGACAGATCGGGCGCCATGGGCGCCGATAGCGGCGAGAGGACGCCGACCACCAGCCAGGTGTCGGCCTGGCTGCGCGCGGTGAGCGAGCGGGTGTGAACCGTCAGGCCCGTCGATGCGCGCGCCGCACCGCCCAGGGCGTAGTTCTCCACGGCGTAGAAGGGTTCTTCCACGATCAGGTTGGCGAGTTCGAAAACGGCCTGGGTGCCCAGCCCCATGACCTGGAAGCCTTCGGGGAGCAGGTAGCCGACGCGGTGCATGGAGTCCATCCTTGCGATCTATGTCTTGATTCATGACTATATACGGCATGTACGACTAGCGCGGCAAATCGCATCATGGACGCGATGGACAAACCCATCAACCTCCAAGGAGTTCATCATGACGCAACAAATCCACCTCGGCACCGCCCTTGTCACCGGCGCATCCAG
>CALGFL010000540.1 GCA_937881145.1 uncultured Bordetella sp. | reverse complement strand
GCCATCAGCAATGGCCTGGTCGACAGCGCGCGCGTGCCCAAAAACGGCGTGGCCGTTATTCGCATCTGGCAGGCCAATATCGGCAAGACCATCATCTCCCATGTGCCGATCACCGACGGCATGGTGCAGGAAACCGGCGACTTCGAGCTGGACGGCGTGACCTTCCCGGCCGCCGAAGTGCCGCTCGAATTCATGGACCCGGCCGACGAGGGCGAGGGCGGCGGGGCCATGTTCCCGACCGGCAGTCTGGTGGACGACCTGGAAGTGCCCGGCGTGGGCACCTTCAAGGCCACCCTGATCAATTCCGGCATTCCCACCCTATTCCTGAATGCCAGGGACCTGGGCTACACCGGCACCGAACTGCAGGGCGACATCAACGGCGATCCCGCGGCGCTCAAGCGTTTCGAGACCATCCGCGCCTACGGCGCATTGAAGATGGGTCTCATCAAGTCGCTGGACGAGATCGCCGGCCGCCAGCACACGCCCAAGATCGCTTTCGTCGCGCCGCCGGCGGACTACACCGCTTCCAGCGGCAAGAAGATCGCGGCGCAGGACATCGACGTGCTTGCGCGCGCCATGTCCATGGGCATGCTGCATCACGCGATGATGGGCACGGCTTCGGTCGCCATTGCCACGGCCGCCGCGATTCCCGGCACGCTGGTCAACCTGGCGGCGGGCGGGGGCGAGCGCAATGCCGTGCGCTTCGGCCATCCCTCGGGCACGCTGCGCGTGGGCGCCGAGGCCAGGCTGGTCGACGGGCAATGGGTGGTCGGCAAGGCCTTGATGAGCCGCAGCGCGCGCGTGCTGATGGAAGGGTGGGTGAGGGTGCCGCTCGAGACGCTGCTCTGATATTTATCGGGGCGCGCCTAGCGGGGCGCGCCTAGCGGGGCGCGCCCCGCCGGCTAGTAAGCCTGGGCGAAGGCTTCCACGATCACGTCGGCCACGGCGCGCACGCGCGCCGTGCGATGCAGGTCGGCGTGCATGACCAGCCAGATGTCGTAGCCCTCTTCCTGCTTGGGCCAGATGCGCACGAGCTGGGGTATCTCCTGCGCCATATGCACCGGCAGTTCGCCGATGCCCAGTCCGTTTATCACGGCCTCCACGATCATCAGGCCTGAATTGGCCTCGACGGCGACCGTCGCGTTGCGGATCGACTCGCCGCAGAGAGCCTCGATCCGATACTTCAGCGCGCCGCTGGTATAGGTGACGACGCGGTGTCCCGCGAAAGCCTCGCCCTGGCGCGGCTCGCCGTAGCGCTGCAGATAATCGTGCGAGGCGTACAGGCCCACCGCGCGGCGCGACAGATGCCGCACGATCAGGTCGGGATTGTCCGGCCGCACCGAGCGCACCGCCAGGTCGGCCTCGCGGCGCGTCAGGTTGGTGACGTGCGTGGACGTGGCCAGCACGATGCGGATGCCGGGGTGCTGCGACTGAAGCCGCGCGATCGCGCTCATCAGGAAATGCCGGCCTATGGTGTCCGAGGTGGCCACGCGCACGGTGCCGCTCAGGCGCCGGTCCAGCCCCTGCATCTGGCGTTCCAGCTGATCGGCGGCCTGCTCCATGCGCTCGGCCGCGGCATAGGCCAGCTCGCCCGCCGTCGTCGGCACGTAGCCGCGCGGCGTACGCAAAAAAAGCCGCGCCTCCAGCGAGGTCTCCAGCGCCGCCAGGCGACGGCCTACCGTGGCCTGATCCACTTCCAGCGCCGCAGCCGCGGACCTCAGCGTGCCGCTGCGATACAGCGCAAGAAAAGTACGGGCGTTGTCCCAATCCATAGGTGGAGCGCCGTGGCGGCGTGGTGCGTCGAGTGATGCATTTTTGCATTCTTTGGAGGCGATTCTACGGCTTTATTGCATCATTCGGCGCACCTACGATGAGGGCCTCGGTATTTCCGCCCATCTTTTTCGGATCGCCCCCTCATGACAACCTCCTGCCCTTCCATGCCGGCCTACGCCGCGCCGCCAACCGACAGTTCCGGGAGCGCCGCCCGCCCCGGCCTGTTGCCCCTGGCCACATTGGCCGTCGGTTTCGTCATGGCCATGCTCGACGTCACGGTCGTCAACGTGGCTTTGCCCAGCATCGCCCAGCAATTCCATACGCCATTGAACTCCCTGGTCTGGATCGTCGACGGCTACACCCTGACCTTCGCCGCGCTGCTGTTGCTGGCCGGTGCGCTGGCCGACCGGTTCGGCGCCAAGCGCGTCTACCTGGCCGGGTTGGCGATTTTCACGCTGGCCTCGCTGCTGTGCGGCGTGTCGGTGAACGCCGGCATGCTGATCGCGGCCCGCCTGGTCCAGGGCCTGGGCGCCGCGCTTTTCATGCCCAGTTCGCTCAGCCTGCTGACGCACGCCTATAAAGACGACGCAGTGCGGGCCCGCATGCTGGCGCACTGGTCGGCCATCGTGTCGATCGCCGGCGCGTCCGGGCCGCTGATCGGCGGCATGCTGATCGATACTTTCGGCTGGCGCAGCGTCTTTCTGATCAACCTGCCCGTGGGCGTGGCCGGCCTGTGGCTGGCCCGCGTCAACATCGCCGCGGCCGCGCGCCACGCGCGCGAGCTCAGCCCCGTCAGCCATGTGCTGGGCGTGCTGTTCCTGAGTTCGGTCAGCTATGCCTTGATCGAAGGCAATGTCCAAGGCTGGACCAGCCATCCGATCCTGATCGCGGAGGCCGTGGCCATCGTCAGCGCCGCGCTGCTGGTCGCGCGCGAGCGCACGCATCCTCATCCGGTTGTGCCCAGGAGTCTGTATCGCGCGCGCGGTTTCGGCGCGTCCAATGCCATCGGTTTTCTCATCAATTTCGGCGCGTACGCCCAGTTCTTTCTGATCAGTCTCTATCTGCAGCAGGCGCAAAAGGCCAGCGCCCTGGATGCGGGCCTGATGCTGCTGCCCATGATGTGCGTTTTCACTCTCGGCAGCCTGCTGTCGGCACGCGTGAGCGCCCGCGCGGGCCTGCGGGCCACGCTGCTGGGCGGCCTGGCGATAGGGACGGCCATGGGAGCCCTGGCCGCGCTCTGCGGCGCTGGCACCTACGGCAGCTTCATCGCATTCGTCGCGCTCTGCAATCTGGGCATAGGCATGGCGGTTCCCGCCATGACGGCCATCACCATGCAGCTCGCCGGCCACGCCTATGCCAACAGCGCCGCCGCCGTGCTCAATGCCAACCGCCAGTCCGGCGCGCTGGTCGGCGTCGCCGTGATGGGCATGCTGATGCATGGGCCGTCCGACTGGCCGCAGCGTCTGGTCCTGGCCTTCGTCATCGGCGCGGTCGGCTATGGCCTCAGCGCGCTGCTGGCATGGCGGCGGCTGGGCGCCGTGGCCCAGGCCGCCGCAGCCGCTGCCGGTTGAGCTTCAGCCCGGCCCGCGCATGGCCGCATGCTACGCCGCATCATCGCGTCGCTGGCGCTGAATCCGCACCCGCGCCGCGTCGAGCCCGGCGCCCGCATCGAGTGCCGCGCCCCGCGCAAAGACCTCATGCGCCAGGCGCGTCAAGGTCCCGCCGCCAGGCACCTCCACGGCCAGGCGCGCGCCGCGCTCGAAGGCATGCCGCAGCGTGTCGCGCCACAGCACCGGTCGCGCCATGTTCCAGGCCAGGTCATGGACGATGAGGTCCGCGCGCGGCAAGGCGCGCGCCCGGCTGCTGCTGAGATACACGAGGCGCGGCGCATGCCGCCCGGCCTTTTCCGCCGCCGTCGCCAGTTCCGCCGCTTGCGCTTCGAGTAGCGGACAGTGCGACGGCACCGCCATGCGCAGCCGGGTCGCCGCCGACGCGCCACGGGCCTGAGCGAGCGCCACGATGCGCGCGAGCGCCGCATCGCTGCCTGCCACGACGATCTGCCGTGCGGCATTCAGATTGGCGATGTAGGCGGGATTCTTCGCCGTATGGACCTGCGCGACCAGAGCGCTCACTTGCGGCTCGTCCAGACCGACGATGGCGGCCATGCCGTAGCCGCCGGGATAGGCGTCCTGCATGAGCTGCCCGCGCAGGCGCACCAGGCGCAGCGCAGCGCCGAAGTCCATCACGCCGGCCACCACGGCCGCGGGCCACGCACCGATCGACAGACCGGCGACCATGTCCGGCGCGGCGTCCTGCCGCATCAGCGCGCGCGCCACCGCCACGCCGGCAATCGCCAGGCAGAGTTGCGTGGCGACGGTCGAACCAAGGGCTTGTTCCGTGTCGAGTTCGAGCGGATCGGCATGCAGCGCTTCGCCCGCTTCATCCATCGTCCGCGTGACGGCAGGGTCTTGCGGCAGCGCATGCAGCATGCCCACGTGCTGGCTTCCTTGCCCGGGA
>CALGFL010000539.1 GCA_937881145.1 uncultured Bordetella sp. | reverse complement strand
GTGTGCGGCGTCCAGCGCAGGCCGATGGCCGGCAACGCGAAGAAGAAGAAAAACAGCTGCACCAGAAACGGCGTGTTCCGGATCAGCTCGATATAGGCGTTGATCACATAGCGCAGCCAGCCGGGCCCCGAAGTCTTGCCCCAGGCGCAGAGAATGGCCACCAGCAGACCCAGCCCCGTGGCCGTGAGCGAGAGCTGGATGGTGATCCAGGTGCCGTGCAGCAAATGCGGCCAGGCGGCGAACACCTGATCGAACTGGAAGTGGTAAGTCATGAAGGGAGAATCAATGAAACAACCCAATGAAACCGGTTCCAATAGTATGGATTCTGGCTTTTTGCTTGTATTTAGGTGAAAACCCGAAAGGCGCCTCCGGGCGGAAAGCCCGGGCGATGACGCTGTCAGGCAGGGGCCTCGAGCATGGACGCCACGGCATCGAGCACGCGCTGCACGGCGCCGGCATGGCGGGCCACATAGCGCAGGCCCGCCTGGCTCATGGCGCTGCGCCGGGCATCGTCGTCGAGCAGATCCAGCGCAGCCGACACCGCGCCGGCCGCGTCGGGCTGGCGCAGCGCGGCGCCCGCCGCGATGCCTTCGATCGTGGCCTGCTCGAAATTCTGCGTGTGGGGCCCGACGATCACCGGCGTGCCGGTGGCGCAGGCCTCGATGAGGTTCTGTCCGCCATGGGCGATGAAGCTGCCCGCCACGATGGCCGCGTCGCTGGCCGCATAGTACGAAGCCATTTCGCCCATGCTGTCGCCCAGCAGCACCTGCGTGCCGTCAGGCAGGGCTTGCGCCGGGTCGATGCGGCTGCGGCGCGCGGTATGCAGGCCGGCCGCCTGCAGCAGTTCGTACACGCCGTCGAAGCGCTCGGGGTGGCGCGGGATCAGCGCGACCAGCACGCCGGGTCCGGGCGCGCGCGCGGCCAGGGCTGCGATGAAGGCGGCCTCTTCGCCATCTTGCGTGCTGGCGATGGCGACGACCTTGCGCCGCCAGGCCTGCTTCCAGGCGTGGCCGCGTTCGACCTGCGCGGGCGGGACGGCCGCGTCGAATTTGATATTGCCCGCCACGGACACCGTGCGCGCGCCGGATTCGCGCAGGCGCCGTGCGTCGTCTTCGGTTTGCGCCAGCACCTGGTCCAGGCCGGCGTAGGCCTGCCGCAAGGCGCTACCGCCGTAGCGCTGGCCGGCCCGGGCCGAGCGGGCCGACAGGCGCGCGCTCACCAGGGCGACGGGCAGGCCGATCTGATTGGCGACGTGGATCAGATTGGGCCAGACCTCGCGCTCGATGAGGATGCCGCAGCGCGGCCGCATGGCGGCGTAGAAGCGGCGGCAGGCGGCGGGCAGGTCGTAGGGCAGCCAGCTCTGGCGCAGCTGGCCTTGCTCTATCGCCTGCGCGAAGAGCCGCGCGCCTTCGCGGCGGCCGGTGGCGGTCATGTGGGTGAGCAGCACGGGCAGGCCGCGGTCCAGCAGCGCCTTGACGAGCGGCTGCGCGGCGCGGGTTTCGCCCAGGCTGACCGCGTGCACCCAGACGGGCCGCTGTGCGGCCAGCGGACCGGGATCGTAGCGGCCGAAGCGCTCGCCCATATGGGCGCCGTAGAAGGCGTCGCTGCGGGCGCGCAGGCGCACGCGCAGGGCGAGCAGCGGCGCAATGGCGTTGACCAGACCGGCGTAGATCGTGCGATTCATAGCGCGGAATTATCGCCTGGCCGCCATCCGCGAAACGGGCGGGGCCGTTTCACCTCAGGGCTGCTTGACCATGAGGTCGATGATTTCCGGCACGCTGGCCTGCTCCAGCCCGGCTTCGCATGCCTGCCGATACGTGTGCAGAACGCCCATCGCCGTTTCCCGCGCCGCGCCGGCTTCTTCCGCCATGGCGGCGTAATAACCCATGTCTTTGTTGGCGTTGGCGATGGAGAACTTGAAGCTGGAGGTGTCGCGCGATTCGATATAGGGGCGCAGCCGGCCCAGCACCACGCCGCCGCCGCCGCCCGTGGCGAGGATATCGGTGAAGACTTCGGGTTCGACGCCGGCGCGTTCTGCGCAGGCGGCCGCCTCGGCCAGCACCGCCGAGAAGCCCAGCGACACGTAGTTGTGCAGCAGCTTCATGCGGTGGCCCGCGCCGACGGGCCCGGCGTGAACCACGTTCTCGGCATAGCTCTTGAGCAGCGGCAGGCAGCGTTCGAACAGGGCCTTGTCGCCGCCCACGATGAGATTGAGCCGGCCTTCCGCAGCCTCCTTGGGGGTGCGCGTCATGGGTGCGTCGATGAACAGGCCGCCGGCCTCTTGCACTGCCTCGGCCACCTTGATGGTGGAGGAGGGGATCGCGGTCGAGCAGTCGATGATGACGGTGCCCGGCCTCATGCCCGCCAGCACGCCGTCGGGCTTGAAGAGCACGTCTTCGACCTGGGGCGTGCCGGTCACGCAGAGAATGACGATGTCGGCCTGGCGGGC
>CALGFL010000538.1 GCA_937881145.1 uncultured Bordetella sp. | reverse complement strand
CACATGGGCGTGACCGCCGAGAATGTCGCGCGCAAATTCGGCATCGCGCGGCAAGCGCAGGATGCGCTGGCTGTCGAAAGCCACCGCCGCGCCGCCCGAGCCACGGCCGAGGGCCGCTTTGCCTCGCAAATCGTTCCCGTGACGCTGCCGGGCCGCAGGGGCGACATCGTCTTCGAGCAGGATGAACATATCCGCCACGACATCGATCTGCCCGATCTTGCCGGCCTCAAGCCGGTCTTCGCCCCCGAAGACGGTACCGTCACGGCGGGCAACTCGTCCGGCATCAACGACGGCGCGGCCGCGCTGGTGCTGGCGGAACGGGCCGTCGCCGAAGCCCGCGGCATCCGGCCCATGGCCCGGCTGCTCACCTATGCCCATACCGGGGTGGACCCGCGCCATATGGGCATGGGCCCGGTTTCCGCGTCGCGAGCCGCCCTGCAGAAGGCCGGCCTCGCCATCGGCGATATCGACGTCATCGAATCCAACGAGGCATTCGCAGCGCAAGCTTGCGCGGTCGCCCTGGAGCTCGGCCTGGACCCGGCCCGGGTCAATCCGAACGGATCGGGAATCGCCCTGGGGCATCCCGTCGGTGCGACGGGGGCCATCATCACCGTCAAGGCCCTGCACGAACTCCAGCGCATCGGCGGCCGTTATGCTCTGGTCACCTTGTGCATAGGCGGCGGACAAGGCATCGCCGCGATCTTTGAACGCCTCTGAAGCGCATTGCCCTCATGACGACCCCCATATCCTTCCCTGCCCCGATGGTCCGGCAGTTCCATTCGCCCCAGTCCATCCTCGATTTCCAGGGGCAGGCAGCCATCGTTTCCAGCGCCTTGACGATAGACCAGGAAACCATAGACCGGTTCGCCCGCGTCACGCACGATCAGCAATGGATACACGTGGACCCGCAGCGCGCGCTGGCGCAATCGCCCCATCGAACCACGATCGCCCATGGCTTTCTCGTGCTGTCGCTGCTGACGCGCTGGCAGGCGAGCTGTATCGCTTTTCCTGGCGCGGCACAGGTGTTGAACTACGGCTTCGACAAGGTCCGCTTCACCGCGCCCGTCCTGGCCGGATCGCGCGTATCGGCCAGCTTCGCATTGGCGCATGCCGCCGAAGTCCGGCCCGGCGAGGTGCGATGTTCCTGGAATGTCTCCATCCAGACCGAGGGCGCCGCGCGCCCAGCGGCGCATGCCGAATGGCTGATCATGGTGCAGTATGCGGGCGAGCGTTCAAGCCAAACCTGAATCGGGCTGGCCATGGACTATTTGGGCGGGCAGCTCGAAACGGTCGACCAACGGATTAAAAGTCTGCTGCTCTGCCGGCCGAACCGGCACCCCGCGATCCGGTCCGCCGATCTTCACTTCTTTGCCGGCAGCCGCGCCGGCCTTCTCGCCTCGGCCAGCAGCTTGGCGCAGGCGCCTTGCTCTTGCGCGTCGTTGCTCGGGCCTGCGATCAAGGCCAGCAAGCCGGCCGCGGGAGTCAGCACTACGCTCAAGGCCACCAGGCCCGCGCCACGCGCCAGCAATGGCGCCATTTCCACGCCGACATCCGGTTTGGCGAAAGTGCCCTTCACATACAGCGGCGAGCGCAGCGAGAAAACCCGGAAGCCCTTGCTTTCGGGCGATACGGTCAGGTCCAGGGTCTCGTCGCGAAAATTGGCGGTGCCGTTGACGTTGACCACCGCATTCTCGGTATCGAACACCAGGGCGCGGGTTTTCATGATGCCGTTGTTCATGCCGAGGTCGGCCGCCGCGCAATTGATCTTGACGTCGTTGTCGCCGAACAGCTTTGCCATCATGTAGTTGCCCACGTTCAGGCCGGCCAGCTCCATCAGGCCGCGGCTGACGACGCCGTCGTTGATCAGCGCATGCACATCCCCGTTGGCATCGCCCAGCAGCGCCGCCACCGAATTGCCTTCGCCCGACAGTACCGCGTTGCCGCGCAACTGCCCCAGCATGCCTTGCGCCTGCGGCGCGTGCATATCCGGGAACAGCTGCTTGAGCTGCAGCGCCTGCGCCGATATGCGCAGATTGCCCGACATCGGCGTCCTGGAACCATCGAGCCGGACCGCGCCCGCGATCGTGCCGCCGGCAACGCCGAAGCGCAGCGGATCCATGGTCAGCTTGCCGTCGTCCAACACGACATGCGTGTTCAGATCGGACAAGGGAAGCCGGCCGCTGTGCTGGATGTGTTGCCCGTAGAAAGTCACGTCGGCGTCCATGACACGCCAACGGTCGGTGCGGAAAGCCTCGGCCGGCAGGACCTTGCCGGCCGAGGTCCGCGCGGCGGCGGCCTTGGCGTTGGGCTGGGGCGAATCTCCGCTCTTGGCGCTGACGCCGATCAGGGGACCCAGGTCGGCCATGCGCAATTGATTGGACCAGACTTGCCCAACCAATCGGGGGCGCGGCGGGCGCAAGGTAAAGCGCAGCGTGCCGTGCAGATCGCTCTGCCCCACCCGGCCGTTGAAGTCGCGGTAGGAAAACACCGGCCCGATCTTGCCGCGCAGGCTGGCGATCAGGCGCCCGTCGGTCGAGTAGGCCGGCGTATCGGGCAGCGCCACGCCAGTCAGCGGAAACAGGTCGGCCATCGACGCGCCCGACAAAGACAGGTGCAGGTTCAAGGCGCCCAGATTCTTGGGATCGGTCAGCGTTCCGACGACGGATGCCCGGGTCCGCCCTACCTCGACCTTGGCCTGTATCGGAAAAGGCAGCTTCGCATTCTGCAAAGCCAGCATGCCGCCGATCTGGCCCTCGCCCTTGAAGGGCAGTCCGCGATAGCGGCCCGTGGCCTTCCAGCCGAAGATGTAGTCGGACGCGTTCGGCGCACTGGCCTGGCTGGCCTGCTCGGCCCGGCTCAGCGCCTTGTCCGCCTCGGGGTCGTTGTTCGCCTGCTTGGCCTTCGCAATGGCCGCGGGCTGCACGGGCGCGGGGTTCTGCGACGCATCCGGTTGCACGCCTGTTATGTCGGCAACAGGCACGGGTTTGCCCAGCGGATTGATCTGCAGCGAGACATCGGTCTTCAAAGTTTCGTCGGTGAAAGCAACCGAGCCCTGATCGAAGCGTATCTGGTCGATGTCGACCGACCAGGAAGGCGATGCGCCGGCTCCGCCTGCGGACGCGGGCAAGGCCAGGTCCCAGTTGGCCCGTCCGTCTGCCAGACGTTGCAAAGTCGCCGAAGGGCCGGTCAATTGCAAGTCGCGGATCACGACCTTGTGCGCCAGCAAAGGCAGGGGCGAGAGCTCGAACTGCACGCGCTTGAGACTGACCATGACCGGTGTGCGCGCCCAGTCGGCATTGCCCAGCGTGAGGTCCTGCGCGCTGATGTGCGGCCAGGGCACCAGGCGGCGCCACCCCGAATCGCCGGGCGCGCCGCGCTTCCACGCCACCGACAGATCGCCGTTGATGGCGAAGGGCCGGCCCAGCGCCGCCGAAACGCGCGCATCGATCTGCGGCTTGAGCCGATTCGCGTCCAGATTGGCTATGGTCACGCTCGCGGCGATTATCAACACGACCGGCAACACCAGCACGACGGCCAGC
>CALGFL010000537.1 GCA_937881145.1 uncultured Bordetella sp. | reverse complement strand
GACCTTGATCCAGTTGCCGGTGGCGTTCTGCGCGGGCAGCAGGGCGAAGGCGCTGCCGGTGCCGGCGTCCACGCCGATCACGATGCCGTGATAGGTGACCGAGCCGCCGTACAGGTCGGACTTGAGCGTCGCGGGTTGGCCGACTTTCATCTTGCGCAGCTGGCCTTCCTTGAAGTTGGCATCGACCCAGACCTGGTTGAGCGGCACGACGTTCATCAGGACCGCGCCGGGGGCCACGCGCTGGCCGACCTGCACGCTGCGTCGCGCGACCACGCCGTCCACGGGCGCGGGCAGCACGGTGCGCGATTTGTCCAGCCACGCGGCGCGCACGGCGGCGGCGGCGGCGCGCACGTCGGGATGCTGCTCGATGGTGGTGCCGTGAGTCAGGGCCAGGTTGGTCTCCAGCTGGGCCTGCGCGCCGGCCAGGGCGGCCCTGGCCTGTGCCAGGTTGGACGTCGCCGTCTTGACGGCCACGTCGGCGTGCAGCAGTTCTTCACCGCTCACGCCGCCCGAACCGGACAGCGCCTGGCGGCGCTTGAAATCGCTCTGCGCGCGGGCCAGGTCGGCCTGGGCGCGGACGATCTCGGCCCGGCGCATTTCGATCTGCGCGGTCAGGGCGTCGTTCTGCACATAGCGAGTGCGTACCTGGCGCACGGTCTGCGCGAGCTGGGCTTCGGCCTTGGCCAGCGCCACGTCGGCGTCGGCCGAGTCGATGCGGACCAGCGGCTGGCCCGACTTGACCGTGCGGGTGTCGTCGGTGTCGATGGCGACCACGGTGCCGGCGATCTGCGGCGTGATCTGCACCAGATTGCCGTGGACGTAGGCGTCGTCGGTGTCTTCGAAGTGCGAACCGTACAGGAACCACCACGCGGCGTAGATGATGCCGAGCAGGACGAAGACAACCGCTGCCGTGACCAGCAGGCGGGTGCGTTTGGGATTGGGCAGGGGGGTCGGAGTAGCACTCATGATGGCGTCTTGTAGAGGAGTGGTATTCAGTCGGAGGTCTTGCCGGCCTGGTTGCCGGCCTGGGTATTGGCTTGGCTATCGGCCCGGGCCGGCTTGGCCTGGCTCGGGTCCTGATAGCCGCCGCCCAGCGCATAGGCCAGGTCGGCGTCGAGCTGGTAGGCGCGTATGCGCAGGTCGGTGTCGCGGCGGTCTTCGGCCAGCACGCTGTTCTGTGCGGTGAGCACGGAGAGGTAATTGCCAAGACCGGACTTGTAGCGCTGCACCGCGAGCTGGTAGGCATCGTCGATGGCGGAGCGGGCCTGGTGCTCTTCTTCTTTTTCCTGCTGGATCAGGCGCAGGGCGTCGATGGCGTCGGCGGTCTGGCGCACGGCTTCGAGCACGGTGTTGTTGTAGTCGGCCACGACCGAGTCGGCCTCGGCGCGGCGGCCGGCCAGTTGCGCGTTCAACTCGCCGCCGTGGAAGATGGGCAGCGTGATGGCCGGGCCGAAGCCGTAGGTCTTGCCTTCGCTGAACATCGTGCTCAGCGGTCCCAGGGCCTGGTAACCGGCGAAGGCCACCAGGTTCACGTCGGGGTAGAAGGCAGCCTTGGCGACCTCGATCTGGCTGCGCGCGGCCTCGGCGCGCCAGCGCGCGGCGACCACGTCGGGACGGCGGCCGAGCAGCGCCAGCGGCACGGACTCGGGCAGCACGCCGGCGGGCGCGGTGAGCCGGGCCTGCGTGATGGTCTTGCCGCGCTGCGGACCGGCACCCACCAGCGCGGCGATCTGATTGCGCAATTGGGCGATGGTGGTGTCTTCCTGGGTCAGGTCGACCTTCACCGAGGCGAACGCCGATTCGGACTGTTTGACTTCGACCTGCGTGTCCAGGCCGGCCTTCTGGCGGCTCTGCGTCAGGTCGTAGAGTTCCTTGCGCTGCTTGGCGATCTCCTGCAGTACCTCGCGCTGGGCCAGCGCGTTCTGCAGGTTCAGGTAACTATGGACCACCGAGTGGGCCAGCAGGTTGCGGGCGGCCTGGGCGTCGGCCGCTGCGGCATCGCGCTGCGAGACGGCGGCTTTGAGCAGGTTGCGGTTCTTGCCCCAGAAGTCGAGCTCGTAGCTGAAGTTCAGCGTCAGGCGGTTGTCGCTGAAATCGTTGCCGCCGTACGGAGGCGGATAGATATAGCCGTTGGGGAAGTGCGTGCGGTTGAGCGTGTAGTTGGCGTCCAGCCGGGGCATGAGCGGAGCGCGGGCGCGGCCGACCGAGGCGTTGGCCTGGGCCAGGCGGGCCTGGGCGGCGGTCATCGTGGGACTGCCGGCCAGGGCTTGGCCGACCAGTTGATCAAGCTGCGGATCACCGTAGCGGCGCCACCATTGCGCGTCGGGCCAGGCCGTGGATTGATCGGCCAGGCCCAGCTTGGCGCCGTCGAGCTGGGCTGCCGGCGGAGCGGAGGGCTCCATCAGGGCGCAGCCGCTCAGGGTCAGGGCGAGGGCGATAAGGAGTAGGCGTTTCATGCTAGTTCTGCTTAAAAGGCGATTTATATGGCTATTTATATTTGACTAGGCAGTTATTTTTGCGACAAGTTCCGAGACGACTGTTGCTGGGATGCGCTACCAGGCGGGGCGCAGGCCGGATTTACCCGGACGGGCCCATGCCCATGGGCAGGTCGAAGGAGCCGTTGGCCAGCATGCGGTGCAGCATGTGGCGCAGCTGGGCCACTTCCTCGACGGAGAACCCGCGCAGATGATGGTTGAGCACCCTGTCCACGCAGGGCGGGATCTGCCGGCCCATTTCCTTGCCGGTCTCGGTCAGCTCGATCTTGATGATGCGGCGGTCTTCATGGCTGCGGGTGCGGCGCACCAGGCCCTTGGCTTCCAGGCGGTCCAGCGTGCGGGTCATGGCGCTGGTGTCGACGCCGGCCAGGCGGGCCAGCTCGGCGGGCGTGTCGGCCGTGCCCTTGTAGATGCAGATCATGGGCCGCCACTGCATGGCGGTCAGGTCGAGCGCGGCCATTTCCTGGTCGAGCGCGCGGTTCATCGACAGGTTCACCAGCTTGACCAGGAACCCGACGTTGTCTTGGACGATACAGCTTTTGCCGCCGCGGTAATGGGCGTGGGTATCGTCGTTGGAAGAGCTTGAGGCATTCATGATGAACGCCAATTTATTTGACTATGCAAATACTGTCAAGTCACTATTTGCTTTGTCTTACTTTTTTTGGCTTTGGGGCGTTTTGGCCACGGAGCGCCGCAATCCCGACCAGACAATGGCGGCGATCACGATCGCGCCGCCGCCCAGCATGCGCGGCGAGGGCTCCTGGCCGAACAGGATCCAGGCGAAGGCGATGCCGTAGACCGGTTCGAGCGCGATCACGGTCCCGGCCGTGCTGGCCTTGAGTCCGGCCAGGCTGGAAATGAAGAGAAAATGCGCCAGGCCGGTGCAGAACACGCCCAGCATGGCCAGCCAGAACCAGTCCCACGCCGAGGCGCCGATCAACTGGCCGGCAGCCGGCAGCATGACCAGGGTGACCACCACGTTCTGCCAGCAGGCGACCTGGATCGGATCCATGCTCACGGTGCCGCGGCGGTTGCCCAGCGCCAGCAGCGCGAAGCACAGACCCGACAGCACGCCCCAGCCCAGGCCGATGGTGCCCTCGTTGGCGAAGTTGAATGCCGGTGTCACCAGGATCAGCCCCAGGGTCACCAGCGCCACCGTCAGCCACTCGGCCCTGCGGGTGGGTTCGCGCAGCAGCGCGGCCTCGAGCAAAATGGTGAAGGCCGGGAAGCTGGCAAAACCCAGCGTGGCCACGGCGATGCCGCCCGTCTTGACGCCCTGAAAGAAGGTGACCCAGTGGGCGGCCAGGAGGCATCCCGTGACGATCAGCACGAAAATCTGTGCGGGCGTGAGCACGCCCAGGATGGGGCGGCGCTGCAGCCGGCCCACGCAGATCAGGGTCAGCACCGCGCACAGCGCGCGTCCCAGCGTGATGGCCGGCGCGTCGGCCGTGATCAGGTGGCCGATGACGCCGACGACGCCGAAGAACAGGGCGACGATGTGCACATAGAAAAGCGCGCGGCCGTGCGAGATGGACGGGACGGCAGTAGGGGAATTGGGGCGGGCCATGCCGAAAAAGGGAAAATGAGCCGGTGCGTCACGCGCTGACGCGCCAAAGCTAAAATCATCTCACGAATTGCAGCGCCGATATGGCGAAGGAGACCCGCATGGCCCGTACAGTCAAGGCAATCCAGATCGAACAGCACGGCGGCCCCGAAGTGCTCAAGCTCGTCGAAGTCGAGCTGGCGCCGCCGGCGGCCAACGAGGTCACCGTCCGGCAGCACGCCGTGGGCCTGAACTTCATCGACATCTACTACCGCACCGGCCTGTATCCGTATCCGCTGCCGCACGGCCTGGGCAACGAGGGCGCGGGCGTGGTCGAGGCCGTGGGGTCGGCGGTCAAGCATCTCAAGCCGGGCGACCGCGTGGCCTATGCCCAAAGCCCGCTGGGCGCCTACGCCGAGGTGCGCAACGTGCCGGCCGCCGTGCTGGTCAAGCTGCCCAAGGGCATCGCCTTCGACGATGCCGCCGCCATGATGCTCAAGGGCCTGACGGTGCAGTATCTGTTTCGCCAGACCTACCGCCTGCAGGGCGGCGAGATCATCCTGTTTCACGCGGCCGCGGGCGGTGTGG
>CALGFL010000536.1 GCA_937881145.1 uncultured Bordetella sp. | reverse complement strand
AGGTCTTCGCGCTTGAACCAGATCTGGGCGCCGCCCAGCTCGCGCGACCAGCGCTCGGCATGATAGACGGGGCTGGGACGGCCGACATAGTGCTTCAGTTCGTAGTCGTAGGCCTGGATGAAGGCCGGATCGACGCGAGCCTGGTCGTAAGCCGCGCGCAGTTCGTCCAGGGCATGCATCAGCGTTTCAGCCACGAACGCCCCGCCGTAGGGGCCGAAGTGACCACGCGCATCGGGCAGGTCGTAAGGTTTCACAACAGTTCTCCGCTAATTGGCCATTTTACCGTATGGGTTACAGCGACTGTCCCAGACGGCGCAGGAACCGTTCGCAGCCGTCGAGTTGGCTCAACTCGATGAACTCATTGGGTTTATGCGCCTGCTGGATGTCGCCGGGGCCGCAGACCACGGCGGGGATGCCCACGCTCTGGAACAGGCCCGCCTCGGTGCCGTAGGCCACCTTGCGCACGGTGCGGTCGGTGGTCAGGGCGCGCGCGAGCTGGGTGATGGCCGCCTCTTCCGTGGCTTGCAGGCCGGGAGCCGAGGCGCCGGTCTCGATGTCGATGCGGGCATCGGCGTATTCGGCCTGCATGCGCGGCAGCAGTTCTTCGCGCACGTAGCGCTCGACCTGGGACTGAATCTGGTCGGCGGGCATGCCGGGCAGGTTGCGGAATTCGTAGTCGAATTCGCACAAGGCGGGAATGGTGTTGACCGCAATGCCGCCCTTGATCTGGTTGGTGGTCATGGTCGAGAACGGCACGTCGAAGAACTGGTCGTAGGGACCTTGCGCCTTCATGGCATCGGCGATGTCGCGGATGCGGCAGATCAGCCGAGCGGCGTATTCGATGGCGTTGCAGCCCTGGGGCGTGAGCGACGAGTGGGCGGCCTTGCCGTGCACGCGGCAGTTGAAAAGATTCACCCCCTTGTGCGCCACCACCACCTGCATATTGGTGGGCTCGCCCACCACGCAGCCGTCGGCCTTGATGCCGCGGCCCTGCAGCTCGGCCAGCATCACGGGCGCGCCCACGCAGCCGACTTCTTCGTCGTAGGAGAAGGCCAGGTGTATGGGTTTCTTGCGCGGCATGGCCAGGAATTCCGGCACCAGGGCCAGCGATACGGCGATGAAGCTCTTCATGTCGGCGGTACCGCGCCCGTAGAGGCGCCCGTCCTTCTCGGCGAGGACGAAGGGATCGGTGTCCCAATCCTGCCCGTCGACCGGAACCACGTCGGTGTGGCCCGACAGCACCACGCCGCCTTGCACCGTGCCGTCGGCCGCCGGCAGCGTGGCGAAGAGATTGGCTTTGTTGCCGGTTTCGTTGTGGGCCAGCCAGGATTGGACTCCCTGGCCGTCAAGCCAGTCTCTGACGGTTTCGATGAGGTCCAGGTTGGAGTTGCGGCTGGTAGTGTCGATGCCTACGAGCGTGCTTAGCCAGGTGCGGGTGTCCATGCGAAATCCTTGGGGCGAAAGATACAGTTTATTAGGTTGCGCGGATCAGCGCCGCGTTGCCGAAATCGCGCCTGGGACGGCGGCCAGCGCGTCCAGCGCGCGGTGCAGGGCCTGGCCGTCGCGCACTTCGACGGTGAAGACCATGTGCGCCAGCGATTGTTTGCTTTGCGTGTTCACGCCCACCACGTTCAGGCGCAGGCGGGCAAAGACTTCGGACAGGTCGCGCAGCAGGCCAGGGCGGTCGTGGGCGCGCACGCTCACGTCCACGGGGTAGAAGGTATCGGCGGTATTGCCCCAGTCCACATCGATGACGCGCTCCGACTCGCGCTCGGCCAGGGCGCGGTAGCTGGCGCAGTCGGCGCGGTGGATGGACACGCCGCGCCCGCGCGTGACAAAGCCGCGGATCGCGTCGGGCGGCGCGGGCCGGCAGCAGCGCGCCAGCTGGGTCAGCAGCGACCCCACACCCACGACCAGCACACCGCTCTTGCCGCTGGCCTCGGCGCTATCGGCGCTGCGCGTGAACCGGGGCACGTGCGGCGCGTCGTCGGCTGGCGCGGGCTGCTGGAACGCGTCGTCGATATGGCGCAGGCTGAATTCTTCCTTGGCCACCGCCACGTACAGGTCGTCGGCGCGCGCGAAGCCCAGGGACTGGGCCAGCTGCTCCAGGTTGACGGCCGTCTTGCCCAGGCGCTGCAGCTCTTTTTCCACCAGGGCCTGGCCCTGGGTGATGCGCTGCGCCAGTTCGATGGCGTTGAACCACAGGCGCACCTTGCTGCGCGCGCGCGGGCTGGCCAGGTAGCCCAGCTGCGGATTGAGCCAGTCGCGCGAGGGGCCGCCCGATTTGGCCGCGATGATTTCCACCGTCTGGCCCGTGGCCAGGCGCGTGTGCAGCGGCACCATCTGGCCTTCTATGCGCGCTCCGCGGCAGCGGTGGCCCAGGTCGGTGTGCAGGTGATAGGCGAAATCGACCGGCGTGGATCCGTCGGGCAGCTCGATCACGCGCGCCTGCGGCGTGAGCACATAGATGTGCCCGTCGCCGGCCTGCGCGGCCGCGGCGCCCTCGCGGGTTTCCAGATCGCTGTTCCAGGCCAGCAGCTGGCGCATCCACGACAACTGCCGGTCGTAGTCGCTGGAGGCGGCCACCTGGCCGCCTTTGGCGCCGGCCTCTTTGTAGCGCCAGTGCGCGGCCATGCCGTACTCGGCGAACTGATGCATTTCGCGCGTGCGGATCTGCACCTCGAAAGGCCGGCCCTCGACGTCGGCGACGACCGTGTGCAGCGAACGGTAGCCGTTAGGTTTGGGACGCGAGATGTAATCGTCGAAGGCCTCGATCATCGGCGCCCACATCTCGTGCACCAGGGCCAGCGCGGCGTAGCAGGCCCGCACGTCGGCCACGATCACGCGCAGCGCGCGCAGATCGAGCAGCTCGGAGAAATCGAGCCGCTTGATGCGCATCTTGTTCCAGATGCTGTAGATGTGCTTGGGCCGGCCGTAGACTTCGGCCTCGATGCCGGCGTGTTTCAAGGCCTGGCTCAAGCGCGCGACGGCATCGGCGATGAAGGCTTCGCGCTCGGCGCGCTTTTCTTCGAGCTGGCGGGCGATCTGCTTGTAGCGCTCGGGTTCGAGAAAGCGGAAGGACAGGTCTTCGAGCTCCCACTTGACCTGCCAGATTCCCAGGCGATTGGCCAGCGGGGTGTAGAGATCCAGCGTTTCGCGGGCCAGTTCGGGCGGGCACGGCACTTTGGTCTCGGCGTGCCAGCGCAGCGTCTGCAGGCGCGAGACCAGGCGCATCAGCACGATGCGCAGGTCGGCCGCCATGGCAAGCAGCATCTTGCGCTGCATTTCCTTCTGGTCGCCGCTGGCGGCCTCGCTGTCGCTGGCCTGCCGCGCCGTGACGTTCAGGCGCAGCAAGGCCTGCGAGCCGGCCAGGAGCTTGGCGGTCTGCGCGCCGAACTCGGCGGCGATGGGGTCGCTGCGCGACGTGCTCGCCGGCAGGGTCTCGGGCGGCAAGGCGGCCAGCAAGGCGGCGGCGCGGGTGGGCGCGTCGGTCTGCAAGCCCGCCAGCAGGCGAACGACGCCCGCGGCATGGTTGATCAGCGGCTCGCCCGTGAGGGCCTGCTGTGCCTGGAAGCGCGGCCCGGCCCAGGCCGCCACGCGGGCCAGCAGGTGCGCGCCGTCCTCGTCCAGGTCGGCGCCGGCAGCCTGCAGCCACGCCGCGTCCAAAGGCGCGGCAAGGAGCGGAACGGGCGAGGCGGACATGGCGAGATGATTTGGAAAATGCGGCAGAATTCAACACTCTACCCGGAAAAAAGCCCCGATGCTGCGCCTGCGGCTTGCTGCTCCCCGAGAGGGCCGCTTTTACCTTGGAAGCGGCGCGGCGGCAAAAAACAAGGCCGCCCGAAGGCGGCCCTGCACCGATCAGGGCGGGCGAAATCAGACCGCGGCGGTCACCACGATTTCGACCTTGATATTGGGGTTGGCCAGGCGCGCCTCGATGGTGGCGCGCGCGGGCGCGTTGCCCTGGGCGACCCAGGCGTCCCAGGCTGCGTTCATGCCGGCGAACTCGGCGATATTGGCCACGAACACCTGCGCCATCAGAAGGCGCGACGGGTCGCGGCCGACGGCGGCCAGCAGTTGGTCGATGGTGGCCAGCACCTGCCTGGTCTGGCCGGTGATGTCCTGCGTCGTGTCGTCGGGCACCTGGCCGGCCAGATAGGCCACGCCGTTGTACACGGCGACGTCGGACAGTCGCTTGCCCACATTGATGCGCTTGATATTGCTCATGAGATCCTCTGTTCGGAAACGGTTGGTGAATGGTTCTTTCAAGATGAAAAACAGGCCAGGCCGATGGCGCAAGATCAGGCCGGCGGCAGTTCGAAGACCTGGCGAAGATAGGCCATATAGGCCGGATCATCGCACATGGTCTTCTCGGGCGCATCGGACACCTTGGCCACCGGCTGACCGTTGCAGCGGACCATCTTGATGACGATCTGCAGCGGCTCGTAGCCCAGGTCGTTGGTGAGATTGGTGCCGATGCCGAACGAGAGCTTGCAGCGATGCGAGAAGCGCCGGCAAAGCTCGATGGCCTTGGGAAAATCCAGCGCGTCGGAAAACACCAGGGTCTTGGTGCGCGGAGCGCCGCGGTTGGTTCGCGGCTCGAGCATGAGCACGACGACGGCCGC
>CALGFL010000535.1 GCA_937881145.1 uncultured Bordetella sp. | reverse complement strand
GCATACTCCACCTGCCCCTGCAGCATCCGGCACATGCAGCTGCGGCAAACCCCATTGCGGCACGAACTGGGCAACTGTATGCCCGCCTGCTGCGCTTCAAGCAGCACGGTGGCTCGCGGGCAACTCTCAAAATGCCAACCCGAAGGCTGCAGAGTCACCGTGTAAGCCGCTTCCGTCATGCGTCCTGCCACGTCAGCTGCCAGGCGCCCGAGGCCACATTCTGCAGCCACAACAGGCAAGTCAGCGTCTTCGAATCGGTGATGCGGCCATCGCGGGCGGCCGCCAGCATCTCGGGCAAAGTCATGGTGTCCACATCCAGGAACTCGTCCTCGTCGAGCCGGCGCTCTCCGGCCGTCATCCCGCGCGCGAAATAAATGTGGATGATCTCGGTCGAGTAGGCAATGGCGATATGCACGGCGCCCGCATAAGCCCACTGCGCCGCGCTATAGCCCGTTTCCTCGAACAGCTCGCGCTTGGCGCAGACCAGCGGGTCTTCGCCCGGATCCAGCTTGCCGGCCGGGAACTCCGTCATCACCATGCCCACCGGATAGCGGTGCTGGCGCTCGACCAGCAGGCGGCCGTCGTCCAGCTGCGCGATCACCACCACCGCGCCGGGGTGCACGATGTACTCGCGCCAGGCGGGTGCCCCGTTGGGCAGACGCACATTATCGCGGCGCACCTTCAGAAAACCGCCGTCGTAGACCAGCTCGGTGTCGAGCCGGGTTTCGACCAGATGCGCATCGTCGTGAGAAGGTTTCTCGCTCATTGCAGCACGGCTCCCTGTTGGCGGCGTTCCTGCAGCGCCTTCAGACACTGCATGACGCCGTTCTGCCTGTCGGCATTGGTAATCGCCGCGCGATCGGACACGGTGCGACAGCGCTGGTATTCGGCCACGCTCTGCGGCGTATCGTGAATGATGCCGGACACGGCGGGCGCGCTGCCGGCGCCCTCCTGCGTGATCGTCAGCGTGGACGGCGGCGAAAGACTGCCCGGCGCGGCGGGAAACTGGTATTGCTGTGTCGTCTGTGCCAGCGCCGCCGCGCACGGCAGCGCCAGGCAGGTGATCAGCAAAGAGATGTTCTTCATGGCGGCCTCCAAAATAACGACTGATCGTGGCAAGGCAGTGACTTCGGGCTGGCCGTCGGCGAGCCCGGGCTATCGATCCTGCACGGGCGCCGGCTAGGCAGCCGCCACCTGCCATCCACCCGCGCCGTCCAGCGTCAGGCGATGGCTGTGGAACGCATCCAGAGTGCCGCGGTGTCCCACGCTGACCAGCACGCTGTCGGGCAGCTGGGCGCGCAGCATCGTGTACAGCGCATGCTCCAGTCCTTCGTCGGTGGCCGAGGTCGCCTCGTCCAGGAACACGACCTTGGGCTGATTGACCAGCACGCGGGCAAAGGCCACGCGCTGCTGCTCGCCGATGGACAGGATGCGCGACCACTCGGCCGTCTCGCCCAGCTTGCCGGCCAGATGCCCCAGATTCACGAGCCGCAAGGCATCCTGCAGGCGGGCATCGTCGGCCGGATCGGCCTCGCCCGGATACGCAACGGCGTCGCGCAGATCGCCCAGCGGCAGATACGGCCGCTGCGACAGAAACAGCGACCGCGCGCCCAGGGGCCGCGCCACCCTGCCCTGCGCATAGGGCCACAGGCCGGCCACCGCGCGCAGCAGCGTGGTCTTGCCGCTGCCCGAAGGCCCCTTGATCAGCACCGACTGGCCCGGCAGCAATTGCAGATCGAGATCGCGCAGCAGCGCCTGGCCGTCGGGCCGGCTCACCGACAGGCCCTGCAGCTGCAGGCCTTCGGACTGTTCGTCGCACTGCACGGCCGGCATCGCGCGCGCGGCCGCGCTGGAATCGAGAAAACCTTCGAGGCGATTCAGCGTGGCGCGATAGGAGGCGAAGGTGTCGTACGAACTGCGGAAGAACGAGAGCGCGTCCTGCACCTGGCCGAAGGCCTGCGCGGTCTGTATCACGTCGCCCAACTGTATGGCCTTGCTGAAAAAACGCGGCGCCTGCAGAAGAAAGGGGAACACCACCGCAACCTGGCTAATTATCAGGTTGAAACCGTCGAACTTCAGGGTCCGGTATATCAAGGCCCACAAGTTGGCGATATACGCCATGAATCGCTGGATCAAGGTCGCGTTCTCGACGCGCTCGCCCTGGTAGAACGCTACGTTTTCGGCGTTCTCGCGCAGGCGTATCAGCGCATAACGGTAGTTGGCCGCCAGCCGCTCGCTCAGAAAGCTCAGGCCGATCAGCGGGCGTCCGATGCGAAACGCCAGCCAGGTCGCCACCAGCACATACAGATAGACAATGAACACCATGGCGCGCGGGATCTCGACCCCGAGCACCGCGAGCGGCGCCGACAACTGCCAGAGGATGCCGGTGAAGGCGACCATCGACACCAGGGAACTGATGACGCCCAGGGCCAGCGTCCTGGACCCCGAGGTAAACGACGACACATCCAGCTGGATGCGCTGGTCGGGGTTGTCCACCACCGGCTCGACGAATTGCGCGCGATAGTACGAGCGGTCTTGCATCCAGTCTTGCAGCAAGCGTTCGTTGAGCCAGGTGCGCCAGTGGATGTCGAATGCCTGGTTGATCAGGTAGGCGATCAACGCACGCGTCACGATCACCGTCGCCAGTATCGCGAACAGGCCCATGAAATGCCAGAACGCGGGCTCATCCAGCTTCTGCAGGGCATCGTAGAAACCTTTGTACCAGAACGAAAACAATACATCCATGCGCACCGAGAACAGCGAGAGCAGGATCAACAGACAGACCACCAGCAGCGGCTTCCAGCTGCGCCGGGGCGTGAAATACGGCCACGCCAGGCGCCAGAACTGCCGGCCCCATTGCGTGGTGCGCGCGAAAATCGCCGTCGCGGCCGCCGAGGCGACGATGACGATGCAGAAGGTCTTGAACAGCCAGATCAGGCTGTCGCTTACTTGCGCGTTCCAATCCAAATCAGCACTCCCGTCCTGTGGGACTCATCCGATGACGGATTTTCCCAGACTTATGTTTCAAGCCAGGCCCAGCGTCTGGCACAGAACCAGCGCCGCCCCGCCGGCCACCACCAAAAGCAGGGCATTGATGCGCGTGAACATGACCGCCCCGGTCGATGCCAGGGTGATCGCCTGGGCCGCCCAGCCGCCTTCGAGCGCGCGTATCAGCA
>CALGFL010000534.1 GCA_937881145.1 uncultured Bordetella sp. | reverse complement strand
GTCGCCCCTTTGATTCCGCTGGGTTTGGCCGCGGGGCGGCTGGGCAACTTCATCAACGGCGAGCTGTGGGGCAGGCCGACCACGCTGCCCTGGGGCATGGTCTTTCCGAATGCCGGCGGCATACCACGCCACCCTTCGCAGCTCTACGAGCTGGGACTCGAAGGGCTGACGCTCTTTGCGATCATGTGGATCTTTTCTTCCAAGCCGCGTCCTGTCGGCCAGATCAGCGGCCTGTTCCTGGTCGGCTACGGAACTTTCCGCTTTCTGGTGGAGTTCACGCGCGAGCCCGATTCTTTTCTGGGACTGCTGGCGCTGGGCCTGAGCATGGGACAGTGGCTGTCCCTGCCCATGATCGCCATCGGCGCGGCGATCTTCGTGATCAGTGCAAGACGATCGTCCCGTTCACCGAAACGCTGACGACCACGTTGCCGCCTTCGAGCGGCGCATTGTCCTCGCCCGCCTTGGCGGCCATGCGCATCATGGGCATGGGATGCGGCACGGGCGGCACGGCGCTGGTTCCGTTCAGATCGAGCTGCTCGATGCGATAACGCGCAAAGCCGAAGGCCTTGGTCGCTTCGAGCGCCCGAGTCTGGAAGGCCTGGGCTACCTGACCCAGCAGCTTGTGCTCCTGCGCCTGGCGCGCTTCGTTCGACAGAACGAAGACGATGTTGGAAATGACCACGTTGCCGTTCATGCGAGTGGCCAACGCCGAAGCCGCGGAGAAATCCTTGGACTGGAGCACGATCTCGCCGCGGCCATGCCAGCCGTTGATCTTGCCCGCCTGATCGCGGCTGGGCCAGATGCCGTAGTTGCCGGTATGCGAAATGACGCCCGCGACGCCCTGCGCCTCTTTGGTCGCGGCGGCCAGCGCGGTCGCCAGCGCTTTGCTGGCGGTGGCCTGGTCGGCGGCTTCGGTTTCGGCCGCCAGAGTAATGCGCACGGTGTCCAGCGGGACCTGCGCCGAAGCCGTGGCCTGCAAGGTCATGCGCGTGCCGGCTGCCGGGACCGGCGGGGATTCATGCGCGCCGGCAGCATGAGCGTTGAAGGCCAGCAGGCACAGTACGGCCTGTGCCGCGCATTGCGTCATGATGCGCGAAGAGAGAAACCGCATGGGGAGTGCTCCGGGATTCGTCTGGAAGGAAGAGCCCCAGG
The DNA here is from genome assembly GCA_937881145.1 of uncultured Bordetella sp. Lineage (GTDB taxonomy): Bacteria > Pseudomonadota > Gammaproteobacteria > Burkholderiales > Burkholderiaceae_B > Bordetella. The sequence continues at coordinate 3,167 of CALGFL010000534.1, read as the reverse complement.
CTGCGCCTTCGGCTTGCTGCCCCGGAAAGGGCTTTTGCCTCGAGGCTGCCCGGCGGCAAAACGGCAGGCCCGGAATCTGGGCCTGCCGTAATAAATGCCCCGCATGTGCCGTCTAGGCCGGCATCTCGAACCCTCAGGTTCAAGTTGGCCGCTTCGGAAGGGCATTTGGGTTCGTTTACGAGAAACGATCACGCCAGCCCCAACACTCTGCAGCCTGTATGCCAAAAAAGCATAGGTTCAGAGAATGTATGGCCAAGTCACGAGCACAGCAGGGACAAACCAAAAAACGACGCGCGGGCGGTGTAAGGCCGTTGCGGAAAGTGCTTGCGGCAGGACTACAGCAGCTTTTCCTGCCCGGAAAGGGCGTCGTCCAGCATTGCGTTCATGTCGTCAATCTTACGCTTGAAGTCGCCAACCGCCAACCCGCCCAAAGGTCCATCGGGTGCTTTCAGACCGAGCAACTCGCCGGCGATCTGCAAGGCAGCCATGACGGCGATGCGTTCGTTGCTGGAGATCTTGCCGGTGCCTTGGATGCGCCCCATGAGCTGATCGACATGGCGCACGGCTGCCAGCAGATTGGGCTTTTCTTCGGTAGCGCAGGCCAGGGAGTATTCGCGGCCCAATATGGTGACGTCGACGCGTTCCATCAGGCCTGGTCTCCAACGGAAGCGCCAGGCAGACGGGACAGCACAGCATCGATGCGCTCGCGCGCCGAGAGTGCGGCGGTACGCAGACGATTGAGTTCGGAATCGCGGGCCTGCAGGCTGGCCTGCAGTTCGGTCTCGCGCCGCTTGAGCTGCTCCTGGAGAGCCTGGTGTTCGGCAGATTCGCGCGCCAACTGCTCGCGCAAGGCCTCGGTGGACTGGCCGTGCTCGGACATGGATGCGCGCAAGGCTTGCAATTCGTCTTCATGTTCGGCGCAGCGCTTTTGCAGGCTGAGCTGCTGGCGTTCGCTGTCGCCCAAGCGTGCGCGCAAAGCATCGCGTTCGGCGTGCAATTGGCGGGTGCGTTGCACCAGAAGCCCGATACGGGCGGCTAACTGATCGAGATCCTGCAGCATGGGCGTTATCGTAAACCATCCGGCCCATGACAGGTTGTTTTAGATGGTCAATTATCCGTACAAATCCAGTTAAGATGAGCCGCGAATTCCAAAAATAGAACGGTTCCGGGCCAAGGGCATGCCATGCAAGACCTGAACGATCTGTATTACTTTGCTCAAGTCGTGGAGCAAGGCGGATTCAGCGCCGCGTCGCGCACGCTGGACATTCCCAAGTCACGGCTGTCGCGCCGCATCTCGCAGTTGGAGGAAAAGCTGGGCGTGCGGCTCCTGCAGCGCACGACGCGGCGGCTGCGCCTGACGACGGCCGGCGAACGCTATCTGCGTTATTGCCAGGAAATGACCGCCTCGGCGCGGGCGGCCGAAGACGCGATGCGACAACTGCAATCCGAGCCTTCGGGGCCGGTGGTGATCAGCTGCCCGGTATCGCTGTCGCAGCAGATCCTGGCGCCGCTGCTGCCCGAATTCCTGGATACCTGGCCCGCTGTTTCCGTGCAGGTGCTGGTGAGCAACCGCCGGGTCGATCTGATACGCGAAGGCGTGGACCTGGCCCTGCGGGTGCGCACGCGCCTGGACACCGATGCCGAACTGGTGGTGCGGCGCTTCGGTACGGCCATGAGTTCGCTGGTCGCCAGCCCGGCCTACCTGCAACGCCACGGCATGCCTGAGACGCCCCAGGATCTGGTGAACCACAGCACGCTCAGCTTCAACGAGCCGCAGCCCGAAGCACGCTGGACCTTGCGCAATCTGCAAGGCGAAGAAGTCGAATTGACGCTGCGACCGCAACTGAGCTGCAACGACTTCATCATGCTGACGCACGCGGCCGTGCGCGGACGCGGCGTGGTGCTGCTGCCCGATGAGGCGGTGCGTGAGGAAATGCGGCGCGGCCAGCTGGTGAGAGTGCTGCCGGAATGGCGTTCGCCGGAAGGGATACTGCACTGCATCTACCCCTCGAGGCGAGGCATGATGCCGGCGGTGCGGGCGCTGCTGGATTTCCTCTCGGAGCGCCTGCCTCCCGCCTACCGCCACCTGGACATGCCGCCCGAAGAACGGGTGGCATGACCGGCCTTAGGCCGCCGAGGTCGCAGCCTTGCGCTCGCGCAGTACCTTGCGGGCGAAGGCGCCGATCTGCAGCACCAGCAGCAGCGCACACGCGCCGATGAACCAGGCGCTGATGGGGCGCTCGACGAAGATGCCCAGGTTGCCGCGCGAGAGCAGCAGGGCGCGGCGGAAGTTTTCCTCGACCATGGGCCCCAGCACGAAACCCAGCAGGATCGGGGCGACCGAGAACTCGAGCACCATGAAGATGGCGCCGATGATGCCGAAAGCCAGCACTTCCCAGGTCTGGAAGAGGTTGTTCTGCGTGCTGAACACGCCCACGGCGATGAAGAACAAGGCCGACGGGAACAGATAGCGGTAGGGCACCTGCAGCATCTTCACCCACACGCCGATCAGCGGCACGTTCAGGATCACCAGCAGCACGTTGCCCACCCAGAAGCTGGCGATCAGCCCCCAGAAGATGTCCGGATGCTCGGTGATCAGCTGCGGACCAGGCTGGATGCCCTGGATCAGCAACGCACCCAGGATCAGCGCCATCACCGCGTCGCCGGGGATGCCCAGGCTCATCGTGGGAATGAAGTCGACCTGCGTCTTGGAGTGCGACGCAGCCTCGGGCGACGCCACGCCGGCGATCATGCCGGTGCCGAACTTCTCGGGTGTCTTGGAGACCTTGCGCTCGAGTGCGTAAGCGATGAACGTGGTGATGGTCGGGCCGGTGCCGGGCATGGCGCCGAAGATGGTGCCGACCGCGGTGCCGCGCACCATGGGCATGAAGGCCTCTTTCATCTCGGGCCAGGTAGGCCACATGTCGCGCATGCGCAGCTTGGCGTTGCCGCTATTGATGGCCGACATGCGGTTGGCGCTCATCAGGAAGTCGGCCACGCCGAACAGGCCCATGGCCACCGCCACCAGCTCCAGACCGTCGGACATGTCGACCAAGCCGAAGGAGAAGCGGATCTGCCCTGTGTTGACGTCGGTGCCGGCCACGCCGCACAGCAGGCCGAACAGCGTCATGGCCACGCCCTTGAGCGGCGAGCCGCGCGACATGGTG
>CALGFL010000533.1 GCA_937881145.1 uncultured Bordetella sp. | reverse complement strand
GATGCGCTCGGAACTGCCCAGAATGGAACGGGCATGCTCCAGCAAGGTTTCCCCCGCTTCGGTGGGCTCCACGCCATGGCGCCGCCGCGTCAGCAGCTTTACGCCGACGGTGTCTTCCAGCTGCGCCAGCCGCTTGCTGATCGCCGAACCCGCAAGATGTGCCTGTTCGCCAGCCCGGGCGATATTGCGGGTTTCGCACACCTGGACGAAAAGCCGCAGCGTGGTGAGGTCGAGATCGCGCATGGTCTCTCTCAAGATATTCCGTTATGGAATTTTATAGCTTCCAAAATGGCGGAGCTAATCTGAAAAAGAATATCTAAACTTCACTCCGAAAGATATTCCCGAAAACCAACCGGGCGCCCGCGGGCGCCGCCGCTCCCACGCCATGCAAGCTTTCTCCTTCGAATCCGCCGCGCATCCGGCCTGGCTGCCCGGGCAAGTCGTCATCCGCGAGGTCGGCCTGCGCGACGGCCTGCAGAGCATCGCCGCCATCCTGCCCACCGATCTCAAGCGGGAATGGGTGCGCCGGGCCTATGAAGCCGGCCAGCGCGAGATCGAGGTCGGCTCTTTCGTGCCGGCGCACTTGCTGCCGCAATTGGCCGATACGGCCGAGGTCCTCGCCTATGCCCGCACCTTGCCCGGCTTGCTCGTATCGGTGCTGGTGCCCAATCTCAAGGGCGCGCGGCGCGCCATCGAGGCGCAGGCCGACCTGATGCTGGTGCCGCTGTCGGCCAGCCATGCGCACAGCCTGGCCAACTTGCGCAAGACGCCTGACGAAGTCGTGGCGCAGGTGGCCCTCATGCGCGCCGAGCGCGATGCCTCGGGCTCGCGCACCTTGATCGAAGGCGGCCTGAGCACGGCGTTCGGCTGCACCTTGCAGGGCCGCGTCGAGCCGGCCGAGGTGCTGCGACTGATGCAGGCGCTGCTGGATGCGGGCGCCGACCGCGTCAGCCTGGCCGACACCGTGGGCTATGCCGATCCCGTCGCGGTCGCCCGCCTGTTCGAGGCGGCGCGCCGCATTGCCGGCGAGCGCCTGTGCGGCGGCCATTTCCACGACACCCGCGGCCTGGGCCTGGCCAATGCGCTGGCGGCCATGCAGGCCGGCGTCACGCGGCTGGACGCCAGCCTGGCCGGCATCGGCGGCTGCCCGCACGCGCCGGGCGCCAGCGGCAATATCGCCACCGAAGACCTGGCCTATATGCTGGCCAGCATGGGCTGCGCCACGGGCGTGGATACTTCCCGCCTCCTGGCCTTGCGGGCCGACCTGGCGCAATGGCTGGCCGGCCAGACCCTGCACGGCGCCGTGTGGCGCGCGGGGCTGCCGTCCACGCTTGCTGCCTGAAAGCACGAAACCTTTTTCTTCCATCGCCCTCATGAACACAACGCAACACACCGATACGCCCGCCCGCCGGCTGCCCCTGCATGGCCTGCGCGTCGTCGAATTCACGCATATGGTCATGGGCCCAACCTGCGGCCTGGTGCTGGCCGACCTGGGGGCAGAGGTCATCAAGGTCGAGCCGGTCGAGGGCGACCGCACGCGCCATCTGCTGGGCGCCGGCGCGGGCTTTTTCACCCTGTTCAACCGCAACAAGAAAAGCATTGCGCTGGACCTGCGCCAGCCCGAAGGCGCCGAGATCGCCCGCCGACTAGCGGCCAGCGCCGACGTGGTGGCCGAGAATTTCAAGCCCGGCGCCATGGCGCGCCACGGGCTGGACTATGCCTCGCTGTCCAAGGACAACCCGCGGCTCATCTACGCCAGCCTCAAGGGTTTCCTGCCCGGCCCCTATGAGCTGCGCACCGCGCTCGACGAAGTGGTGCAGATGATGGGCGGGCTGGCCTATATGACGGGCCGGCCGGGCGACCCGCTGCGCGCCGGCACCAGCGTCAACGACATCATGGGCGGCATGTTCGGCGCTATCGGCGTGATGGCCGCGCTGATCCAGCGCGGCATTACCGGCCATGGCCAGCAGGTGCAGTCGGCCCTGTTCGAGAACAACGTCTTTCTGGTCGGGCAGCACATGCTGCAGTACGCCATCACGGGCGCCGCCGCCGCGCCCATGCCAGAGCGCATTTCCGCCTGGGCCGTGTATGACGTATTTACCGTGCGCGACGGCCAGATATTCCTGGCCGCGGTCAGCGACGCGCAATGGGCGGTGTTCTGCGATGCCTTCGGCTTCGACGATCTGAAGGCGGCCGTGCATCTGGTCACCAACAATGATCGCGTGATCGCCCGGCCCGAACTTCTGCCCGAGTTGCGCGCGCGGCTCGAGGCATACACGGTGGCCGAACTGGCCGCCATTTTCGAGCGCGAAGGCCTGCCTTTCGCGCCCATCGTCAAGCCCGAAGAGCTTTACGACGACCCGCATCTGCGGGCCACGGGCGGCCTGGTCGACGTGATGCTGCCCGATGGCGGCGCCCGCGGCGCCACGGCAGCCGTGCCGCTCTTTCCTTTCACGATGGACGGCGAGCGCCTGGGCGTGCGCACGGATCCGCCCACGCGCGGCGCGCATACCGGCGAGCTGCTCGCGGACCTGGGCTACGACGCGGCGCAGATCGCGGCGTTGCGCGAGCGCGGCGCGGTGAGCTGAATCCCGTCCTGGCATTCCCGGGCGCGGACGAGCGTTCGGCACGCTTTCACCACAACGACGCGCCGTCCCGATGCGGCGCGCGCCACAAGGAGACAACAGTGAAAAAGCACGAAGAACAGACCGCGCGCGAATCGACGGCGGGCGGCGGATGGACGCGGCGCCATCTGCTCGGCGCGTTGGGCACGCTGGGCACCGTCGCGCTGGGCGCGCCTTTGACGGCGCGCGCGCAAGAGGGCGCGCGGCCCATCCGCCTCATTCTGCCGGTCGGCGCGGGGTCGGGCGTGGACGTCATCACCCGTTCGGCCGGCCCCGCGCTGACGGCCGCGCTGGGGTCGCCGGTGATCATCGAGAACCAGCCCGGCGCGGGCGGCATCATCGGCACCTCGATGCTGGTGCGCTCCGCGCCCGACGGCTACACGCTGGGCATGTTGTCGAACAATCACGTGATCTATCCGAGCGTGTACAAGTCGGTGCCTTTCGATCCGATCGCCGACATCACGCCGATCTCGGTGGTGGGCAGTTCGCCCTTCCTGCTGGTGGCCAATCCCAAGACCGTGCAGGCCCGCGATGCGGCCGGGCTGATCGCGCTGCTCAAGGCCAATCCGCACAAATACAACTATGCCTCGTCGGGCACCGGCACCATCCTGCAGCTGGCCATGGAGATGTTCCTGCAGCAGGCGCACGTACATGCCCGGCATATTCCCTACAAGGGCGTGGGCCCCATGGTGACGGACCTGATCGGCGGGCAGGTCGACCTGGGCGTGCTGTCGCTGCCGTCGGTGCTGCCGCACGTGAAGACCGGTGCCTTGCGCGCCATCGGCGCCTGCGGCAGGCAGCGCAGCGAGGTGGCGCCCGATATTCCCACGCTGCGCGAGCAGGGGCTGTCCGATTACGACGCGGCCGGCTGGTTCGCGGTGGCCGGGCCTGCCCATATGAAGACGGCCGACGTGCAGCGCATTTACGCCGGTTTCCAGCGCGCCTTCACGTCGCCCGACGTGACGAAGGCCATGGCCGCGCAGGGCAATCACATCGACCTGATGACGCCCGACAGGTCGGCGGCGTATTTCCGCAGCGAGATGCATAAATACGCCGCCATTGTGAAAGGCGCGGGCCTGCAACCCCAATAGGCGCGGGGCGCGATCGGGGTAGTTGGCGAAGCGGGTGCCGCAAGGCATAAAATGCCCGCACAGCCATCGCCTTCGAGGATTCCCCCCATGAACGCCCGCATTCCCGACGAAGCTCTGCCGCCCGCTCTCGACCCCCAGGCCCTGCAAGCCTACGTCGACGAAAAATGGGACGGCCAGATCATCCCCTCGCTGACCACCTACATCCAGATTCCCGCCAAGAGCCCGTCGTTTGACGCCGACTGGGAAAAGAACGCCTACATCGAGCGCGTCATCCGCGACGCGGCGCAGTGGGGCGAAGCGCAGAAAGTACCCGGCCTGATGCTCGAGATCGTGCGCCTGCCGGGCCGCACGCCGGTGATCTTCTTCGACGCCCCAGGCACCCGCTCCGCCAACC
>CALGFL010000532.1 GCA_937881145.1 uncultured Bordetella sp. | reverse complement strand
GGCGCCTCAGCTGGCAGTTACCCCTGCGGCGCCACCGCTCATACCTGCTAAACATTAGTAAATATATGGCTACTAACATCCTTGTCGTAGACGACTCATTGACGATGCGCCTTATCGTGCAGGCAGCCATGGTGGGCGCCGGTTGGAAGGTCGTGCTCGCCACTAATGGCAAGGAAGCATTGGACAAGTCCCAGGGCGGCTCTTTCGATCTGGTGCTCAGCGACTGGAACATGCCGGTGATGGGCGGCCTGGGATTCATTCAGGGCTTGCGCGCCCAGCCCAAGTACAAGGATACGCCCGTCCTGGTGCTGACGACGGAAGAAGACGACGTCAGCAAGGCCGCTGCGCGCGAGCTGGACGTGAGCGGCTGGGTGAACAAGCCGGTCGATCCCGATGGGCTGGTCGAATTCGTTGCCGAGCTGTTGGGCATCGAGCCGCCGAACTGAATCGCTTGTACCGAACCGTCTCACTATCTCAATAAATAAAAAGGCGATCCGTATGTCTGGTCTGGACCTCAGTCAGTTTTACGAGACCTTCTTCGACGAAGCAGATGAGTTGCTGGCTCAAATGGAGCAACTGCTCTTGGGACTGGATGCCCAAGCGCCAGACATCGAGCAGCTCAACGCCATTTTCCGCGCGGCGCACTCGATCAAGGGTGGGGCGGCGACTTTCGGCACGTTCCAAAAGCTGGCCGAAACCACCCATTTGCTGGAAAACCTGCTGGACGCCATCCGTCGCCAAGACATGGCGCTGCGTGCCGACATGGTCGATATCTTTCTGGAAACCAAGGACGTGTTGAAGAGCCAGCTCGATGCCTACCGCGGCTCGGAAGAGCCCGACGAGGCCGTCTACGAACGTATTTGCGCCGTGTTGCGGCAGCTGGCCGAAGAAGACGGCGCGCCTGCGCATGGCGCGGCGCCTGCCGCCGCGTCCGCGCCCCCCGCTCAGGAGGAAACCATGCACATGCCCGCGGCATCGGCTACCGGCACCAGCGACAAACCAACTTGCGTGCGCATCCGCGACATAAGCGGCAAGGACGCACAGTCGCTGCTCGAGGAGATGGGCAATCTGGGCGTAGTGCTGCATAGCGAGAGCAAGAGTTCAGGCTTGGCCGTCTGGGTGCAGACGACCTGCTCGGTGGCCGATATCGAGGCCGTGTGCTGTTTCATCGTCAACGCCGATCAACTGCGCATCACGCACGAAGCTGCGCCCCGAGCAGCCGCTCCCGACGTCGTTTCGCAATTCGAAGCGGCAGCTTCGAGTTTCGCCCCCCCTGAGGCGCCGGCTCCTTCGGCCGCGCGTCCCGCCGGCAACGCGGCGGCGCCCCGGCCGCAGAAGGCCGCGGCGCCTGCCGCCGCGCCCGCCGACAAGGAATCCACCTCCATTCGCGTGGGCGTGGAGAAGGTCGACCAGATCATCAACCTGGTGGGCGAACTGGTCATCACCCAGGCCATGCTGACGCAAACGGCGTCGACGCTGGACCCGGTGGTGCACGATCGTCTGCTCAACGGCCTGGAACAGTTGGAGCGCAACGCGCGCGACCTGCAAGAGTCCGTCATGTCCATCCGCATGATGCCGATGGACTACGTATTCAGCCGCTTCCCGCGGGTGGTGCGCGACCTGGCTTCCAAGATGGGCAAGCAGATCGAGCTGGAGACTCAAGGCCGCGCCACCGAATTGGACAAGAGCCTGATCGAGCGCATCATCGATCCGCTCACGCATTTGGTGCGCAACAGTCTGGACCACGGCATCGAGACGCCCGACAAGCGTATCGCCGCCGACAAGGAGCCGGTGGGCAAGCTGACCATGTCGGCCCAGCACCACGGCGGCAACATCGTCATCCAGGTGACCGATGACGGCGCGGGCTTGAACCGCGACCGCATCCTGAAGAAGGCCATGGAGCAGGGCATCCCGATCAGCGAGAACATGCCCGACGAGGAGGTCTGGCAGTTGATCTTCGCGCCAGGCTTTTCCACGGCCGAGAAAATCACCGACGTTTCCGGCCGCGGCGTGGGCATGGACGTGGTACGCCGCAATATCCAAGACATGGGCGGCCACGTACAACTTTCCAGCCGTGCGGGGCAGGGTACGACCACCCGCATCGTGCTGCCGCTGACGCTGGCCATCCTGGACGGCATGTCGGTGCGCGTGGGGACCGAGACTTTCATCCTGCCGCTGAACCATGTCACCGAATCCATGCAACCCACCGAAGACCAGATCTACACGGTGGCGGGGGACGAGCGCGTACTGCACGTGCGCGGCGAGTACCTGCCCCTGGTGGAAATGCATCGCGCCTTCGCCGTTGGCGAGGCGCAGCAGGACCCCACCCAGGCCATCGCGGTCATCATGCAGGCCGAAGACAAACGCTTCGCCCTGCTGGTGGACCATCTGGTAGGCCAGCACCAGGTCGTGGTGAAGAACCTGGAAGCCAACTATCGCAAGGTACCGGGCATTTCCGCCGCCACTATCATGGGCGACGGCAGCGTGGCGCTGATCGTCGATGTATTTGCATTGGCTCGGGCCAATCGTGAAAAATGGTCGTCCGCGGCCGAAACCGTTTTGAACTGACAGGAGTCCAGCAATATGGCAGCCTCCCCCCGAACCGATACCACGCGCGTCGAAGACACGGGACACGAATTCCTGGTTTTCGCCCTGGGCGAGGAAGAGTACGGCATCGACATCCTGAAGGTGCAGGAAATCCGCGGCTACGACGCCGACGTGGTGACCCGCATCGCCAACGTGCCGCCTTTCATCAAGGGCGTGACCAATCTGCGCGGCATCATCGTGCCCATCGTCGATTTGCGCATCAAGTTCAACCTGGGCAAGGTGGAATATACCGAGCAGACGGTGGTGATCATCCTCAACCTGAGCAATCGGGTGGTGGGCATCGTGGTCGACGGCGTGTCCGACGTGCTCATGCTCAACACCGCCCAGATCCGTCCCGCACCGGAATTCGGTCAAACCCTGTCGACCGAATATCTCACCGGTCTGGGCACGATCGACGATCGCATGTTGATCCTGGTCGACATCGAAAAAATGATGACCAGCGACGAGATGGCGTTGGTGGAAA
>CALGFL010000531.1 GCA_937881145.1 uncultured Bordetella sp. | reverse complement strand
GCTTATCAGGCGGTCGATTTCGACGCCCTGATCCGCCTGCCCACCTAAGTCTCCGCCCCGGCAGACCTAGTCACCACCAGATTTAACAACAGAATGAGCTATTTGCTGGTGGACGAGTATCAGGACACCAATGCCTGCCAGTATCGCCTGGTGCAATTGCTGACGGGCATGCGCGCCATGTTCACCGCGGTGGGCGACGACGACCAGGCCATCTATGCCTGGCGCGGCGCCACGGTGGAAAACCTGGGCAAGCTCACGACGGACTACCCGCAGCTCAAGCTCATCAAGCTGGAGCAGAACTATCGTTCGGCGCAGCGCATCCTGGCCGCGGCCAATAGCGTCATTGCGCACAACCCCAAGCTGTTCGACAAGAAGCTGTGGTCGGACCTGGGCGCGGGCGAACCCATCACGGTGACGGCCATGGACGGCGACGAGCAGGAAGCCGAGAACGTGGCGATGAAGATCTCGGCGTCGCGTTTCGAGCGCCGCGCGCTGTGGAAGGATTTTGCGATCCTGTATCGCAGCAATCATCAGTCGCGCGTGCTCGAGCAGGCGCTGCGCAATCTGAAGATTCCCTACACCATCTCGGGCGGCCAAAGTTTCTTCGACAAAGTCGAGGTGCGCGATATCCTGTCTTATCTGCGCCTGGTCGCCAACGACGAAGACGATCCGGCGTTCATCCGCGCAGCCACCACGCCGCGCCGCGGCATAGGCCAGAGCACCTTGCAGACGCTGGGGCAGTACGCCGCTTCGCGCGGCCTGTCGCTGCTGGCGGCGGTGGATGAGTCGGGCCTGGAAGGCCAGTTGGCTGCGCGCCAGCTGGAGCCTTTGCGCACCTTTGCGGAGTTCATACGCCGCATCCAGTGGCGCGCGGGACGCGGCGCGCAGAAGGCATCCGAAGTGAAATCCGCCGAGCCCGCCGGTGCGATTCTCGACGACATGCTGGGTGCGATCCAGTATGAGCGTTATCTCTACGACACGCTGGAAGAGCGGCCGGCGCAGACGCGCTGGCAGAATGTGCTGGAGCTGATCTCATGGCTCAAGCGCAAGGCCGAGGAAGACGGCTTTACGCTGTTCGAACTGGTGCAGCACGTTGCGTTGATCACCATGCTCGAACGCGGCGACGACGAAGAGCCGGATGCGGTCAAGCTTTCCACGCTGCATGCGTCCAAGGGACTGGAGTATCCGCACGTTTATCTGGCCGGCGTGGAAGACGGTCTGTTGCCGCATCTGGGCAAGGACGACGAGGACACGGGCGATGCGGCTCACGCGGCCGAGGCGTTGGCGGTGCGCATCCAGGAAGAGCGCCGGCTGATGTACGTGGGCATTACGCGCGCGCAGCGCAGCCTGCATTTGAGCTGGTGCAAGAAGCGCCGGCGCGCTCGCGAAGACATCGTGCGCGAGCCTTCGCGCTTCATCGAAGAGATGGGGCTGGGAAGTGCCAAGGTGGTCGAGGACGAAGCCACTAAAGCGATGAGCCCGAAGCAGCGGTTCGATATGTTGAAGGCTTTGTTGAACAAGAGTTCTTAAGGTCTTTTGCCGTGCCCGGTCCTGGGGTCAGGCACGGCAAAAGACTAGAACCTCACTTTCGCCGAGAAAGCTTCGAACTCTGCTGTGATCCAGGTTCTGAAGTCGCGCACTTTTTCCGGTACGACTTCGCGCTGCGGCCAGACCAGCCAATAGGGGTAGGGGTAGGGTACGCGCACATCGGTTATGGGCACCAGCCGGCCCTGTTCCAGCAGATCGGCGACGATGCTGTAGCGGGTAAGCAGCAGGCCGTGGCCCAGTTCGGCGCAGCCCACGGAGATATTGGAGTCATTGGCGCGGAACTGGATTTCCTGGACGGGTTCCGGCACGCCGGCGGCGCGGCACCAGTCGAGCCAGGCATTGTCGGTTTCGTGCAGGAGCGGGTGGCGAATCACCTCGCTCGGGGTGCGCGGCAGCTTGCCGCCGGCGAAGTTCGGCGAGGCGACGACGAGTGCGACGTCTTTGAACAGCAGCTGCTGCGCCAGGTTCGGCCAGGGGCCCTGACCCATGCGGATGCCCACGTCGGCCATGCCTTGCTGCAGTTCGCTCAGTTCCAGCCCGGTCTGCAGGCGGATGCGGTAGTGGGGATGGGTTTGCCGGAATCGGGGCAGGCGTGAAATCAGCCAGTGCAGCGCGAGGGAGTGCAGCGTGGTGATGACCAGTTCGTCTTCTTGCGGACGCGCGCGGGCCTTGCGGGTGGCGAGTTCGATATCGCGCAGCGCATCGCGGATCTCGAGTGCGTACAGGCGGCCTTCTTCGGTCAGCATCAGACCACGTCCGGCGCGCACGAACAGGGGCACGTCCATGATGTCTTCCAGCAGTTTGATCTGCTGGCTGATGGCCGAGTGGGTGACGTGCAGTTCGCGCGCGGCGGAGGTGACGCTGCCGAGCGGGGCGACGGCCTCGAAATAGCGTAGCGCCGGCAGGGGAGGGAGATGGCTCATGTGTTAGTAAAACTAACGATGGATGTTGATTTTTACCGCTTTTCCTGCCCGCGGACTATCGTTTACCTTATCAGTAACAACCCGGATATTTCTTCCGAATCCAGCGGCATCGGGCTTCGGAGATGCGTCGGGGGCAAGAAGATTATCAACCTTAAGAAATTCTAACGCCAGGCTCGTCATGCAACTCATCGGTATGCTCGATTCACCCTTTGTCCGTCGCGCGGCGATCGGTCTGAAACTGCTCGGCATACCTTTCGAGCATCGTTCGATTTCGGTCTTCAGCGGCTTCGAGCAGTTCCAGGCGTTGAACCCGGTCGTCAAGGCGCCGACGCTGATTCTGGACGATGGCCAGGTGTTGATGGATTCGACGCTCATTCTCGACTATGCCGAGCGTCTGGCCGGGCCGTCGGCCGCGATCTTCCCGGCCGACCTTGCCAAGCGCGCCCGCGCGGTGCGCCTGACCGGCCTGGCGCTGGCGGCCAGTGAGAAGGCGGTGCAGATCGTATACGAGCGCAAGCTGCGGCCGACCGACAAGCTGCATCAACCCTGGCTCGATCGTGTGCGCGGGCAACTGCGGTCGGCCTATGACGCACTGGAGAAGGATTTGCAGGCCCAGCCTCTGCATGGCGCGGGCCAGGCGCTGGGACACGACGGCGTTGCCGTCGCGGTGGCGTGGAGCTTTACCCAGATGATGGTGTCCGACGTGGTGCCGGCGGCGGATTACCCCTGTGTGCAGGCGTTTTCGGCGCATTGCGAGCAGCTTCCCGTGTTCAGGGAAACACCCGCGACGTAGTACCAGCGGTTGCCGTCGTATATGAAGGCGACGGCTTTATTCGATGTTTTTTTATCAGTATCTCGTCCGCTCGGCGGACTGGGAGGGAATCATGTTTTCGCAATTTTTTCATCGCTTGACCCAATCCCTGGGATTCCACAACATGTCCCGCGACGAGGCCTACCTGTCCAGCGCCGTCGATCTGGGCCAGCTGGAATGCCGCGTGCGTGCCCTGGATCGCGGCCTGGAAATCTGAGGCTAGAGGCGAACTCCGAAGATGCGGGCGAAAGCGTGTTGCCCGGCAGGTGTGACGGTGACGCTGCGCGTGCCTTCGGGCCGTCTTATCCAACCCTGCTTCAGGTAATGCTGGAACAGGGCGGCTCCGAGCGTGCCGGCGATATGGTGCCGGCGTTCGCTCCAATCCAGGCAGGGCCTGCAAAAGACGCGGGTGGTCTTGCGCGGCGAAGCGTGTTGCGTAAAGGCATCGGGCTCGATGCCCAGGTCGTGCAGGAAGCGCGTTCCTTGCGGGGTCAGCGCGCCGGCTTCTGGTGTCAGTTCGATATGGCCCGCCTGAATCAGGCTGTCCGTGATGGCCACCGCGATCTCGCCGGCCAGGTGGTCGTAGCAGGTGCGCGCGTAGCGTAGCGCCTTGTCGCGCGGGCCGGTAACGACGCGCGGGCCGTGCGCCTGCGATCCCGCCTCGCGCTCGACCGAGACGGACATGATGTGTTCCAGCATGTGCGCCACGGCAGGCGAGGCGAGCCGGTGGTAGCGGTGACGGCCTTGCTTTTCCATGGACAGGAGGCCGGCTTGCGTCAGCTTGGCCAGGTGTCCGCTAGCCGTCTGGGGCGAAATGCTCGCCAATTGGGCCAGTTCCGTGGCGGTCAGGGCGCGGCCGTCCATCAGCGCGGCAAGCATGCTTGCTCGCGCCAGGTCTCCGATAAGCGCGGCCGTTTCGGCCAGTGATGCCGTGCTGAGCATGGCCAGTCTCCTACGCAGTCTGGTCAGATTAGCAATTATTTCGACACGGATACTACGGGCTGCGCCGTAATCAAGCGCTTCTGGAGCGGTCGGTCACTATGCCAGTTGACGACCTGCTCATCGTTTTGGAAGTAATAGCTGATGGTGTTGCTGTCCAAGGCCTGGCGGATAGCCTGCGCTATCCGGCGGCTCTTGGAAAGGCCTTTGGCCTTTGCTGCCTGGGTGACCAACGTCTCCGTTTCTTTGTCCAGATAAAGCGTAATTCGCGGCATGAGAGCGTCCAGATCAGAAGCACATATATGCAATATGTTTGCTTCCGAACCGGAGCGGCAACGGTCACGCCGGTCGTATCAGCTCAGTTCTTTCATGAGCAAATGCCAGAACTTCGTGCGCTGCGCCAGCGTGGATATCAGGATGTATTCGTTGAGCGTGTGCGCGCCGTCGCCGTCCGCGCCCAGGCCGTCCAGCGTGGGCACGCCCATGGCCGAGGTGAAGTTGGCGTCGCTGCCGCCGCCCGTCATGGGGGCGTCGTTCAGTTCGAAGCCAGCCGTCTTGGCATAGCCGCGCACCTTGTCCAGCAGCGCGGTGCTGGCAGCCGTCTTGACCATGGGCGGGCGGTTGAGCTCCACGTCGATATCGAGTTCGGTATCGGGGCCCACGGCGCAGAGTTCGCGCATGCGGCGCAGCACATAGTCGGCGGCAGCCATGTCGGGCACGCGGAAGTCGGCTACGCAGCGGCAGCGCTCGGGCACGGTGTTGGTGACGGTGCCGCCGGTGATGGTGCCCACGCTTACGGTGATGCCGCGGTCGTAGTCGGTGATGGCTTCCAGCGCCAGCACCTGGTGGGCCATTTCCTTGATGGCGCTGCGGCCCTTCTGGTGGGCCACGCCGGCGTGCGCGGGCATGCCCTTGACGCCCAGGCGCGG
>CALGFL010000530.1 GCA_937881145.1 uncultured Bordetella sp. | reverse complement strand
GCGGCGGCCGCCTGGCCCGCATCCGGGTCGATCTGCGCGATCTGCCCGGCGCCATGGCCCAGGTCACCAAGCTGATCGCCGATGCCCACGCCAACATCACCGAAGTGCATCACCAGCGGGCTTTCACCACGCTATCGGCGCGCGACGTCGAGGTCGAGTTCGTGCTGCAGACGCGCGGACCCGAGCACATCCAGGAAGTCATCGACGTGCTCAACACGGCGGGCTTTACCGCCAGCAAGTACGGCAACTGACGCGAGCGGGTTTTACGCGGCGGCGAGCTTGGCCAGCCGGTAAAGCCTTTCCCGATGCAGAATGGCGTCCTGCGCCAGCGGCTCGCGCCCCAGCGCCACGTAGTCCTGTTCGACAGGCTTCAGGGCAGACCGCAGCGCAGGTTCGCCGGCCTGCCACCAGCGCGCCAGCATCACGTCCGGGCTGAACACATCCAGGCCTTGCCTGCGCAGCTCCGAGCGATTGAAGTCCTTCAGATTCCAGGTCATTACCTGGACCACGGGCGTGCGCTGCAGCCCGCAGCGCGCGCGCCGCGCCAGGCCGGCGGCAATGACGTGAAAATCCTTGGCGTCGCTGTAGCGCAGGCCGGTTTCATAGGCCTGCGTGTCGCTTTCCATGGCGCCGGGAAAGGCCTGGTTCATGGCGTCCCAAAGGTCGTCCAGAATCTCGCGGGGGGCGCCCCACAGGCGGGCCGCGTTGCGGCGCCATTCCTCGCCTATGCGCTCGGTCCAGACCGGTTCAAAGACGCCGTTTTGCGCCGTGCGCAGCAGCAATTGCCGCAGCACCGTGGACATCAGCACACAGGCATCGAGCACGACGAAGGGGGCAGGGGAGGGTTCTGCGTCGCTCATGTCGTTGCGAGCAGGAACTCTTCCCCATTGCTCGGGGGGCGAAGACCATCCGTTCTATCGGCAAAATAACGCTGGGCAAGATCGGTCGCCGGCACGTGCCGGATCTCTTTGAAGCCGGCGTTGCGAGCCAGAGCGAGAATCTCGGCAGGCGTGAAGAAACTGATGAAGGGGGTCCCGCTGGCCCGCGCGCCCTTGTCCGCCTGTTTCAAACCCGCGCGGTCCGCGGGACTGGATCGTTCCAGCGGCAGCAGGAACGTCATGGCAAAGGCCGATCCGGGCGCCAACGAAGCAATGCGATCGAGCATGGTCGCGTTGGCGTCCTTGGCGAGATACATGCTGACGCCGGCCGAGGCGATCATGGCCGGCTTGCCGATGTCGAAACCGCAAGCGACGAGCTCATCCCACCAGGACACGCCCGCCTCGAAATCGACCGGCACGAAATGCAGATTGCGGGGAATGCCGAAGCCCAGTTCGACCAGGCGCCGGCGCTTCCAGGCTTGCGGGCCGGGGCGGTCGATCTCGAACACCTGAAGGCGGGACGCGATCTCGGGCCTGCGCTGGACGAAGCTGTCGAGCCCGGCACCCAGGATCACGTACTGGCCGATCCCTTTATCCATCTGCTCCACGACCCAATCTTCCACGAAGCGGGCGCGGGCCACGATGGAGGCGCGAAAGGGCCGCGTGAACTGCGGATCCATGTCCTGGCGATCGCGCCATTCGGCCCCCGGCGCCAGCAGCGCGATGCCGATTTGGTCTTCGAAGACATGCGGGGGCGGGTCGATCTGAACATGCAGGGCGCGCCACAGGGCGACCCGCGCCGCCGTGCTTTCCGGTATGACTTCTTGATCGTGACTCATGGCAACATGCTCGCGCTATCTGCGTCCCGTCCTTTACTGCTGAGTTCTTTGCGAGCCCTACTTTACGCAGGCCTCGCAGAGTCGGCCGCATGCAGGGTCAGGCCCCGCGCCAGCTTTCGAAGCCCGTCGCCACGGCGGCCGCGATCAGGCATATTCCCACGCAGCGCATGGCCAGCATGTTGGCGCGCGGCCTGTCCTCGAGCCACCGGCTGGCGCCGTCGGCCGCCAGCGCCACGCTGCCGTACACGCATGTCTGGGTGATCGCGATGATGGCCCACATCAACACCATCTGCAACCACATCGTCCCATGGCCCGGGTGCAGAAAGCGTGGAAACAAGGCCAGCATGAACAGGTACGCCTTGGGATTGAGCAGGCAGGTGACCAGACCCTGCCGGAATGTCGCGGCGTGCGTGCGCCGACACGCCGGCGCCTGCAGGCCGAAGCCGTCCCTGCTGCGCAGCAGCGACCAGCCGAGCCAGGCAAGGTAAACGGCGCCTGCAGTCAGCAATGCATTGAATGCGCCCGGCACCCACTGCACCAGCACGCTGATG
>CALGFL010000529.1 GCA_937881145.1 uncultured Bordetella sp. | reverse complement strand
CACCGCCGTCACCTCGAGCTTTTCCATGGTGTTGGCGCGATGCGCCTCGACGGTCTTGACGCTGATGCCCAGATCGTCGGCGATGTGCTTGTTCAAGCGGCCGGCGACGATGCGTCCCAATACCTGCTGTTCGCGCGCCGTGAGGCGGGCCAGCATGGCTTCATGGTCGCGCTGCGCCTGGTACTGGGTGATGCGCTGCACCGCGTGTTCGAGCATGCGGGCCACGGTATCGCGCAGGTCGGCCTCGTTGAAAGGCTTCTCGAGAAAATCGACCGCGCCCTTCTTGATCGTGGACACCGCCATGGGCACATCGCCGTGGCCTGTGATGAAGACGATGGGCAGCGGCGCCTTGCGCGCGATCAACTGCTCCTGCAGCTCCAGACCGCTCATGCCGGGCATGCGCACGTCGGCGATCAGCACGCCGATCTGGCCGGGATCGTACTCTTCCAGAAAAGTCTCGGCGCTGGCGTAGGGGCGCACCCGGTAGCCGTTGGCTTCGAGCAGCCAGCGCAGCGAATCGCGCACGGCCTCGTCGTCGTCGACAATGAAGACGGTACTGGGCGTGGAGGGGGAGGTCATGCGTGCAACTCCTCGGACTGATCGTTCTGCAGCGGGGTTTTAGGATCGACGGTCGGCAGGGTAAACCTGAAAATCGTGCCGCCGGCCGGGTTCGGATCCGCCCAGAGGCGGCCGTGATGAGATTCGATAATGGTACGGCAAATATTCAAACCCATGCCCAGACCCTGGGTTTTGGTGCTGAAGAAGGGCTCGAACAAGCGCTCGGGATCGGAGATGCCGTGGCCGCGGTCGACCACCGCCACCTCCAGTTGCTGCTCATGCAGGATAACCGCCACCTTGAGCTCGTCCGGCTCGCGCTTCTCCATGGCTTCCATGCCGTTCTTGATCAGGTTTAGCAGCACCTGTTCGATGAGAATCGGGTCGGCCAGCACGTCGGGCGCGTCAGAAGGAACGTAGCTCTCGATGCGGATGCGGCGCTTGCGCGCGTCGATCTCGGCGAAGCCGATGGCGTTGTCGACGATGCGGCGGATGGCCACGGCCTGGCGGCGCGGCTCGCTGCGTTTGACGAACTCGCGGATGCGGCTGATGATCTTGCCGGCGCGCTCGGCCTGGGCGGCGGCCTTCTCCAGCGCCGGCAGCAGCATATTGGGGCTGGTGTGTCCGGCCTTGACCAGGGCCACCGCGCCCATGCTGTAGTTGTAGATGGCCGTGAGCGGCTGGTTGAGCTCATGCGCCAGCGACGAAGCCATCTCGCCCATGGTGGTCAGGCGGCTGGTGATCTGGATCTTTTCCTGCTGGGAGCGCGAGGCTTCTTCGTGCTTGCGGCGTTCGGTGATGTCGCGCGCCACCTGCATGCGCACGCGGCGCCCGTCGGTCCAGGCCAGCATGCGGTGATGCACTTCGAACCAGCGCTGCACCGAAGGGGCGAACACTTCCACCGACTCGTCGGTGAAGCGGCCGCGGCGGCCGGCCAGCAGTTCGTCGTGGCCGCCCGTCTGCGCGCCGAAGATGCGCCGGTAGGTGCGGTTGGCAAAGAGCAGTTCCAGGCTGTCGTGCGTATCGGCCGTGACCGAGATGGCGTCGTCCAGGCCTTCGAGCACCGTCATGAAACGCTCGTGTGCGGCGGTCAGGGCCTCGCGGATGCGCTTGGGCTCGGTGATGTCGGTCATGGACGTCATCCAGCCGATCTGATTGCCGTTCGGGTCCAGCAGCGGCGAGACATACAGGCGCGCGGCAAAGCGCGAACCGTCGCGGCGCTGGGCTTCCAGTTCCAGGCCGCTGTTGGGCGCCTTGCCCGACATCAGCACGTCCAGGGTGTGCTGGTGCTGCTCGTGGCGGCCCGGCACCCAATATGGGTAGGGCGCGGAGCGGCCGACCAGGTCGGCTTCGTTCCAGCCGATCATGCGGCAGAAGGCCGGATTGACGTAGGCGATGCGCGCCTGCATGTCGAGCACGCGCATGCCGGTGGACATGGAGTTCTCCATGGCGCGGCGAAAGGCGGTCTCGGCGATCAGCGCGGCCTCGGCCTTGGAGCGAAAGCGGGTGTAGCGCCACAGCATCAGCAGGCTCACCACGATTACGCAGGACAGCGCGATCACCACCCACATCAGGCGCTGCTGGCGCATCTCCTGGTCGATGGTGACGAACATGACGCTGTCGTCGCGGATGCGCTGCAGCCAGAAGAACGCGCCCATCACGCACAGATACAGCACCAGCACGAGCGCGGGCGTGAGCCAGTACAGGCCGCGGCGGCGCATGCGGGCCTGGTCGTGGAACGGCGTGGGGATGAGAGACTTGAGATTGGACATGACGTCTGGCGGGGAATCGCGTGATTTTAATGCGTGCCGGATTCCCTCGGGCGGGCAATGGAAGAGATCATGACGTGGGGTTGAATTTCATATTATGAAATGCCGTACCGCAACATGAAATTTTCCGTGTCTCGGGGTAAGCTTGCGACCCAGTAAGCTCAAGTCGCCATGTCTAGGCCCTGTCTGGCTCGGCATTTACTTTATAACGGAGACAGCACATGTCCGCTTCGCTTCCCCAAGACGACGATACTCTAGAAACCCAGGAATGGCTTGAGGCTTTGGCGGCGGTCCTCGATCGCGAAGGTCCGGACCGGGCCCATTTCATTATTGAAAAGCTGATCGACGAAGCGCGCCGCTCCGGGACTCACATCCCGTATTCGCCCAACACGGCCTACGTCAACACCATTCCTGCCGCGATGGAGCCGCCGCATCCCGGCAATCTCGAACTCGAAGCGCGCATGCGCGCCTACATCCGCTGGAACGCCATGGCCATGGTCGTCAAGGCGAACAAGCACAATCCGCCCGACGGCGGCGATCTGGGCGGCCACATCGCCTCCTTCGCTTCGCTGGCCACCATGATCTCCTGCGGCCAGAACCACTTCTGGCACGCCGAGACCGAAGACCACGGTGGCGACCTGGTCTACTTCCAGGGCCACACCTCGCCCGGCATGTACTCGCGCGGCTTCATGGAAGGCCGCTTCACCGAAGAGCAGCTCGATAACTTCCGCCAGGAAGTCGGCGGCAAGGGTCTGTCCTCCTATCCGCACCCCAAGCTGATGCCGGATTTCTGGCAGTTTCCCACGGTGTCCATGGGGTTGGGGCCGCTGATGGCCATCTATCAGGCGCGTTTTCTCAAGTATCTGGAAGCCCGCGGCCTGGCCAAGACCGCCGGCCGCAAGGTCTGGGTGTTCTGCGGCGACGGCGAGATGGACGAGCCCGAATCGCTGGGCGCCATCGCCCTGGCCGCGCGTGAAAAACTCGACAACCTGATCTTCGTGGTCAACTGCAACCTGCAGCGCCTGGACGGCCCGGTGCGCGGCAACGGCAAGATCAT
>CALGFL010000528.1 GCA_937881145.1 uncultured Bordetella sp. | reverse complement strand
GTCAGGCGGTCGGCGATTCAATTTTGGTCGATCTTCTCGGGTCCGCCGGCGCCCCGAGCTTTTAGCGCCGCCAGTTCGGCTCGTGCATCGAGAGCCGATTTCTGCGCATCCGCGAGTTGCTGCGCGGTTGCCAGGTGCTGAGCCTGCATTTGCCGCGTGCGTGCCGCGAGCTGCTCGGCAACGCGTAGCGCCGATCGGGCCTGTGCATAGGCCGCGGCTGTCTGCGGGTTCGGCACGAGTTGCAGCAGTGGCGCGCCTTTGGCGACTTCATCGCCTTCATGCACGTATACGGGACCCACCGTTTCCGCGGCCGGGGCCATTATCATTTGCCGTGCCGACGGTGGCGCCTGCACGGTGCCATATGCTAGCAGTGTATGTGCCAGGCTGCCTTGGCGCAGGGGGGTGAGCGTGACCAGCACGCTGGGCGGGCTGGCGTCGGGCTGGGCGGCCAGCGCATGGCTCGACCAGGCGGCGAGCAGGATCGCGCTGAAGATCCATCGATGTGTCATGTCTACCTCTTGGTGTCGAGCGGAGCCAGGCGGGTTTGCGGCAACCCCAGGCCCAGTTCCAAGGCAAGTGCGATGCGCGTTTCGTCGAGCCCGCGCTCAAGGTCGAAAACCTCGATGCGCCGCTGCAGCGCGGTGTTTTCATAATCGATCAAGGTGCGTTGATCGAGGTTGTCATGCGTGTAGGCCTGTCGGGCCGACGCCGCTTGCGACGCAGCCGCGGCGGCCATCCTCCGGGTATCCGGCAGGGTCGAGGCGAGGTACCGGTCGCGTGCCTGAAGGGCCAGGACACTGGCGGCGGCAGCATCCAGCCGGTTTTGGTACTGCTCATGCAGCAGCAGTCTGGTGGCCTGTGTCTGCGCGATCTGGCCTTGATTGCGGTTGAAGATCGGCAGATCGAAGGTCGCGGTTGGGCCGCCGGAGCGAACGGCGGATGTGTCCGAGTTCCATGATCCACCCAGCACGAATGCCGGGAACTGTCCAAGAATCGCCGCACGCAGGTTCTCGTCGGCCGAGCGGTAACCCAGCCGCAGCGCGATCAGGTCGGGGCGCCGGCGTGGCATGCTGAGGATGAGCGCGTCGAGCCGGGCCGGCACGGCGGGCGCCTGGGGCTTGGCAAGCGCGAAGCGCACGTCGGGCCGCAAGTCCAGCAGCGCGTCCAGATCGTGCCAGTTTTTGAGTTGCGCCAGGCGCAGCGTAGCGATCGATTGTTCGAGCGAGGCCTTGGATGCCAACATCGGCCCCAGTGCCGACAGACTCACGCTGCCGTTGTCTACGGCGCGCTGCAAGTGCGCGGCGGCTTCCGATACCGAGGCATGCTCGGTCTCGCTGTCGGCGATCTCGCGCCCCTCCCAATAGAGATCGACGGCCAGCAGGCGGGCCTTCTGCGCGACCTGCCACTCCTTCCAGAGCAGATCCGCATCGATCTGTTCGTGGTGCGCGTGAGCTGCTGCCAGTCGGCTGCGGTACGTTACCAGCGAGGCAACGTCCTGGCTCAGCGATGCGGTGTACGCGCCTACCGTGCCGGGACCGCCGAGCAGGGCGGCATAGCCGAGGCCGACCGATGGGTTGGGCAGCAGCGCGCTTTGGATCAAATCGGCCTGCGCGAGATCGAGCTCGCCGCGTTCGGCTTGAAGCCCGGGATCGTTGAGCACCGCCAGCAGGCCGATCTGATCGGCGTCCAACGGCTTGCCGACATCGATGTGTCGATCCTGCCCGTCGGATGCAGGTGCGGGCAATGTGTGCCTGATCTGGCCAATGCGGTCTGCCAGATGGGCCTCTTTGGCAAGTGGCAGCGGGTGGTAGGTCGCGCATCCACCGATAGCCAAAACGCTGGCTAGTAGTCCCGCTCCGGATAGAAATCTCGTCATATTGTGCTGTTCCTGCGTCATGCAAGGGCTGCCGGGTCGAATATCTGTCGTTCGATCCCGGCAATGGCACAGCGTAATGAAGAAAACTTATCCGAAACTTAGGATCAGTTTCCGCTTGCGAGCTTGAGGCCCAGTCCCAGAAAGACCGCGGCGAAACCGCCGCGCATCCACTTCAAGACGGCGGGCCGCGACAGCACCCGATCGCGCAACGTCGCGGCGCACACGCCGTAGATCGCGAATACGCCTAAAGTCATGGCCATGAAGACGGCGGATTGCTCGAGCATCACGACCGTGGGATCGGCGGCATCCGCGCCGATGAACTGCGGCAGAAAAGCCAGGAAGAAGATCGAAAGCTTGGGGTTGAACGCGTTTACCAGCACGGCGTGCCGGATGATCTCCCACGCCGAGCGGGGCGCGGCGTCGGCGTGCACGTGCAGCGCGCCCTGGTCCTTCAATGCCATCCATGCCATGTACAGCAGATAGGCGGCACCGACGTATTTGAGCGTCTGGAAGGCGATGCTGCTGGCGTGCAGCAGCGCGGCCAGCCCGGTGATCGCCGCCAGCATGTGGGGCAGGATGCCCAGGGTGCAGCCGAAGGCCGCGACGAGGGACGCGCGCCTGCCGTGGGCCAGGCCCGCCGCCAGGGTTATGAGGACGCCCGCGCCCGGCGCGATGACGACGATCAGGGACGTGATCAGGAATTGAAGGCTCATGGCGGCTCGGCTCCGGCAAGGGAGCTTGCATCATCCGGCCTGGCCGCGGCCGCGTCTTGAACGAAATTGCAGGCCTGGTGGCGGTCAGGTCCTAAGCCACGGCCTTGGCGTAGGCGCCGGGCGCCATGCCGAAACTGCGCACGAAAAGCCGCGTCATGTGGCTTTGGTCCGCGAAACCGCATTCCAGGGCGGCATCCGACAGCGCGGATCCCTTGCCGATCAGTCCGCGTGCGCGATGCAGGCGGCGCTGCATGATATAGGCGTGCGGGGTCAGGCCCGTGGTGCGGGCGAAGCTGCGCAGGAACTGGTAGCGGCTGAGCCCTGCGCAGCGCGCCAGGTCGGACAGCGACAAGGCCTGGACAGGGCAGTCGTCGATCATGGCCAAGGCCGCCGCGATGCCGCCGGGCACCGCGGCTTGCCGGCCGGGGCTGGGTTGAAGCAACGCGCCCAGGACCTGCAGCAGCGATTCGTCCACCGCCAGATCGGGCCGGGCCGGCGCCGGGGCTTGCGTCATGACCCGGAACAGGCGCCCGAACAGGGCCGCCAGGCGCGCGTCGCGGATCGCGGGGTGACTGAACTCGATGGCGACGCCGATCCGTCCTTCGGAGATGTCTGCGATGGCCGAGGCGATGATGGCCGGGTCGAGATAGAGCATGCGCCAGCCGCGGCCCTGGTCGCCGATAGGGGCGCCGTCGTGCACTTCGCCAGGGTTGACGGTGATGAGGTCGCCCGGACCCGCTTCGACCGGCCCGCGGCCGCTGGCCGATTTCTGCGCGCCGCGGTGGATCAGGCCCACGCCGAACTGCTCATGCGTATGCCGGCCGAAGGCGAAGGCCGTATCTGCCTCGACCGCTTCGACGCCGCGAATGCGGCTGTGCAAGAGGGTGAACTGATTGCCGCGCATGCAATGGGCTCCTCAACGCGCTCCCGCCAGGAACTCCCGCAATATCTGGCCCGTATGCGAGTTCCTGGCCTTCATCACGATTTCCGGCGCGCCCTGCGCTACCAGGCGCCCACCGCCGTCGCCGCCTTCGGGGCCCATGTCGATGAGCCAGTCGGCTTCGGCGATGACGTCCAGATTATGCTCGATGACGACCACCGTGTTGCCCGCGTCCACCAGCCGGTGCAGCACGTGGATGAGTTTTTCCACGTCGGCCATGGACAGGCCCACGGTGGGTTCGTCCAGCACATAGAGCGTGTGCGGCGTGCGCGAGGCGCGACCGGTCTTGAAGACGCCTTCGGTCATGCGGGCCTTGGCCAGCTCGGTGACCAGCTTGATGCGCTGCGCCTCGCCGCCGGAGAGCGTGGGCGAGGGCTGCCCCAGTGTGAGATAGCCCAGGCCCACGTCCTGCATCAGTTGCAGGGGGCGCTGGATCCTGGGATGCGCCGAGAAGTAGTCGATGGCGTCGTCCACCTCCATGCCGAGCACGTCGCCCGCGCTCTTCTCGCGCAATTGCACGCCGAGCGTGTCGCTGTTGAAGCGTGCGCCGTTGCAGCCGTCGCAGGGCACTTTCACGTCGGGCAGGAAGCTCATCTCGATGGTGCGCATGCCCTGGCCTTCGCACACGGGACAGCGGCCTTCGCCGGTATTGAAGGAGAAGCGCGCCGCGGTCCAGCCGCGCATGCGGGCTTCGCGGGCATCGGCATAGAGCTTGCGCACGTCGTCCCAGAAGCCGACGTAGGTGGCCGGGCAGGAGCGCGGCGTCTTGCCGATGGGGGTCTGGTCGACTTCGAGCACGCGGTCGAGCAGCTCCCAGCCTTCGATGCGTTCGCAGCCGCTCCAGGCCGGCGCCTTGCCTGCCGCCGGGCGCTCCCCCTCGCGGGGTTTGGGAGCCCCATTCTTTTGCGCAACGGCATGGGTGAGATTGTCGAGCAGGACTTCGCGCGCCAGCGTCGACTTGCCCGAGCCCGATACCCCGGTGACCACGGTGAGGCGGCCCACGGGAATGCCGGCATCCACGCCGCGCAGATTGTGCAGGCGCGCGCCGCGCACCTGGATCATGGGCGTGTCTTTCTCGACGGCGCGGCGGCCGTTGAGCGGGTGCTGCAAGGGATGGGCCAGATAGCGGCCGGTGATCGATTCGGGCGCGTCCATCAGGTCTTGCGCCGTGCCCTGCGCCACGACGCGGCCGCCGCGCACGCCGGCGCCGGGGCCGATGTCGATGAGGTGCGAGGCGCGGCGTATGGTGTCGTCGTCGTGCTCGACCACGACCAGGGTATTGCCGTTGCCTTCCAGGCGGCCCAGGGCGTCGAGCAGGATGCGGTTGTCGCGCGGATGCAGGCCGATGGTGGGTTCGTCCAGCACGTAGCAGACGCCTTGCAGATTGGAGCCCAGTTGCGCGGCCAGGCGGATGCGCTGCGCCTCGCCGCCGGACAGCGTGGGCGCGGCGCGGTCCAGCGCCAGGTAGCCCAGGCCCACTTCCTGCATGAAGATCAGGCGGCCGCGAATCTCGGCCAGGATGTCGCGCGCGATTTCGCCTTCGCGGCCGCGCGTCACCAGGCCCGTGAAGAAGGTGTGCGCATCGCTTACCGGCAACGACGTCAGTTCGGCGATGGAGCGGTCGCGCCACTTGACGGCCAGTGCGGTGGGGTTCAGGCGCAGGCCGTGGCAGGTATTGCAGGTCTTGGCCTCGCCTTCGTACCAGGCGTTCCAGGCGGTCTCTTCGCCGGTCTGTTCCTCGTCGAAGCCCTGCAGCTGCAGGCCGGTGCCGAAGCAGGCCGCGCACCAGCCGTGCTTGGAGTTGTACGAGAAGAGGCGCGGATCGGGCTCGGGGAAACTCTTGCCGCAGGTGGGGCAGGCGCGCTTGGTGGAGAAGTGCGTCTGCTGCAACTCGCAGGCCAGCGACCGCTGCAGCGTGTCCACCGGCCACACCACCGACATCACCCCCTGGCCGTTCTCCAGGGCGCTCTTGACGGCGGCGCGCAGCTCGGCCTCGTTGGCCGGGTCCACCACCACGTCGGCCACGGGCAGCTCGATGGTGTGCTCTTTGTAGCGGTCCAGGCGCGGCCAGGGCGAGACGGGAATGAATTCGCCGTCGACGCGCAGATGCGTGTGGCCCTTGGACCCGGCCCACTTGGCCAGGTCGGTGTAATAGCCCTTGCGCGCCGTGACCAGCGGTGCGAGCAGGCCGATGTGCACGCCCTTGTGCTCGCGCAGCAGGCGCGCCACGATCTGGTCGGCCGTCTGCGGCTCGACCGGCACGTGGTCGTCGGGGCAGTACTGCGTGCCCAGTTTCACGTACAGCAGATCGGAAG
>CALGFL010000527.1 GCA_937881145.1 uncultured Bordetella sp. | reverse complement strand
CGCGATCTGGCACTGATGCACCGAGGCCTTGCCTTCCAGCTCCAGGGTATAGAGAGCCAGGTCGATGTCCGCGCTCAGCGCCGTGACGGCGGCGCGCTTTTCCTGGTATCGATCCCCCGGTTCGCTTTTGGCGGCGGGCTTTAAGGCGTTGTTGGGTTTTATCTTCCCCTGGGTCTCGTTCCTGAGGGCGATGATGATCAAAGCCGCCACGATC
This sequence comes from uncultured Bordetella sp., assembly GCA_937881145.1. Classification (GTDB taxonomy): domain Bacteria; phylum Pseudomonadota; class Gammaproteobacteria; order Burkholderiales; family Burkholderiaceae_B; genus Bordetella. The sequence goes on along the minus strand of CALGFL010000527.1, from coordinate 2,081 downwards.
AATGCCGCCAGGAACAGGGCCAGGACTACGTACAGGACGAAATAATCAGATGGCTCCATCTATTCCTTGTTTTTCAGGTCTGTTGCACAATCCGGGCGCAACTATACATGGTGAAAACGCGCCAAGACAGCGGGGTTTTCACTGAAAATCGCAGATTTTGGGCGCTTATTGGTGCCGGAACAGAATTGCGGCGGCGCGCCGCGCACCGCGGGCCGGATCGATCACGCGGGCTTGAACGGCGCGTGCATTTCGAGCTCGCCCAGGTAGTCCTGCATGGCCGCGGTTTCCCGGCTCAGGAAATCTTCTATGGCCTCGGAAAAGCGTGGGTCGGCGATCCAGTGCGCAGACCAGGTGGGGGTGGGCAGCAGGCCGCGCGCGATCTTGTGTTCGCCCTGCGCGCCGCCCTCCAGGCGCGACAGCTTATTGGCGATGCAGTACTCGATGGACTGCATATAGCAGGTCTCGAAGTGCAGGCCGGGAACGAAACTCGTGCTGCCCCAGTAGCGGCCATAGAGCGCGCCGCCGCCTTGCAGGTTCAGCGCCGCGGCTACAGGCGTATCGCCCTGCATGGCGACGATGAGCACGATGGTGTCGGGCATCTGTTCGTGCAGCCGCTGGAAGAACCCGCTGTTCAGATAAGGCGGGTTGCCGTGCTCGTAATAAGTGCGGCAATAGCAGTCGTAGAAGAAATCCAGCGCCGCCGCATCGATATCCTGCCCGCGCAACCAGCGGTAGCGGATGCCGGCCTGCGCCACTTTCTTGCGGTCCTGTTTGATCTTCTTGCGCTTGTCGTGATTGAGCGCGGCAAGAAAATCGTCCATGCCGGCATAGCCCGCGTTGCGCCAGTGAAACTGCACACCCTCGCGCACCAGGTAGCCGGCTTCGCGCAAGGCGGCCAGGTCTTCGTCGCGCGGAAAGAGCAGGTGCAGCGACGAGAGCTTGAGCTGCTGCGCCAGTTCGATCAGGCCCCGAGCCAGAGCGAGGCGATCGTCATGGCTGCCGGCGAGCAGCCGCGCGCCGGTCACGGGGGTGAAAGGCACAGCCGACAGCAGCTTGGGGTAGTAGCGCATTCCGTGCCGTGCATAAGCGTCGGCCCAGGCGTAATCGAACACATACTCGCCGCGCGAATGGGTCTTGAGATAGAGCGGCACCGCGCCGGCCAGCGCGCCGCCGCGCCGCAGGGCCAGAAAGTAGGGCGTCCAGCCCGTGTCCGGCGCGGCGCAGCCCGTCTCGTGCAGGGCCGATAGGAACTCGTGCCGCACGAAAGGTTGATCGCCCGCCAGGGCGTTCCACCGCGAGCGTTCGAAAGCCTGCAGCGAAGTTTCGAGGTGAAAGGAGTCCGACGGCGACATGCGGCAATGATAAAGGAGGCCGCGCGCCGTGCCCGGCAAGAGTCCCGGACGGGCGCCTGGCCATGTAAAGGCGAATGCTAAATTGCCGATATCGATTTTCTTCCGATTTTTATGAGCTTCCCTTCATCCGGCCCGACCCTGCGCGAACAGGCGCTGCGAGCCCTGCAAACCCGGGACTGGCCCGACAAGCTGAGGGCGGTTGCCGCTATCGACGACGCCGCGTCCGTCGATTCGCGCGCGCAGTTGAAGGACCCTGCGGACCTGCCCGGCCGTCCGGCGCGTCCTGAACTGGTGCTGCCCGACCAGCTGGCGCCGCGCCCGGTGCATACGCCCGAGGGGCGCGCCGCCATGCTGCACGCCTTGGCGCATATCGAGTTCAACGCCATCAATCTGGCGCTGGACGCGATCTGGCGCTTTGCCGATCAGCCCGAGGCCTATTACCGCGACTGGCTGTGCGTGGCGCGCGAAGAGGCCTATCACTTCGATCTGCTCAACCGGCATCTGGCCACGCTGGGCCACGCCTACGGCGACTTCCCCGCGCACAACGGCCTATGGGAAATGGCCGAAAAAACGCGCGACGACCTGCTGGCGCGCCTGGCCCTGGTGCCGCGCACGCTGGAAGCTCGCGGCCTGGACGCCTCTCCGCCGATACGGCGCAAGCTGGCCGGCGCCGGCGACATGAAGGCGGCCGCCATACTCGACATCATTCTCCGAGACGAGATAGGCCAT
>CALGFL010000526.1 GCA_937881145.1 uncultured Bordetella sp. | reverse complement strand
TGATGTGCTCTCGGTGCTCTGCTTGATCGATAGGGTTCAACGCGCGGGCTGCCATTGCTCGGCGCGCGCCAGCGCCGGATCGGTCCGGCGCGCGTTGCTCAGGTTAGCCCCGCTCCATTGGGTGTTCTGCTGCCGCACGGCGTGCAGATTGGCGCCACTCAGATCGGCGCCCGAGCAATCCGCGCCGCTCAGGTCGGCGCGCGAAAAATCGCTGTGGGCGAAAGCCGCATTTTTCATCTGCGCGCCCGTCCACTGGGTGTCCTGGAACACCGACATGTTCCAGCGCGTGCCGTTGGCGCGCGCCTGGCTGAAATCGGCTCGGCTGGCGTTGCTCATCTCGACATTCATGCCTTCCAGCATGGCGCCGGCCAGCTTGGCGCCGACCAGCATCACGTATTTGCCGTGCGCGCCGCTCAGGTTCGCCATGCTCAGATCCGCGCCGGAAAAATTGACCTGGTCCAGCGCGGCGTCGGAAAAATCGGCCTTTTGCAATTGAGAGCCGCGGAACAGCGCCATGGTCAGGTCGCAGCCCGGAAAGCATTGGCCGGTCAGCACGCAAGCCTGCAGCAAGGCCTTGCGCATTACCGTCCGGTCGAATTTCGCGCCGGAGAGATCGGCGTTCATCACCGTCCAGCGAGTCAGGTCGGCGCCTGTGAAATCGTTCTGGCCAAAGACGCACCTGTAGGTGTCGGTGCGCACCATCGTCGCACCCGAAAATGATGCACCCACGAGGCTGCAACTATCGAAGGACGCCCGCGTGAGATTGGCGCCGCGCAGGTTCGCGCCGTCGAACTTCACGTCGCGGAACGCGCATCCCGCCAGGTCGCGGCCCGACCAGTCCACGCCGCTCAAGTCGAGTTGACGCAGTGCCTTGCGTCGGCGCAGTTCCTCCCATGCGGCATCGAAATCGGTCATGACGTTTTCCTAGGCAGCCGGTGGCCGTATGACCAGCATGGTGTTGTCGATGTTCGATCCTTCCAGCATGGCGATGGTCGGTTCGGTGCCCTCGAAGTTCACGCCGTACAGATTGGATTGGCGCAGCAGGGCGCCGGTGAGCATCGCCTTGCGCAGCGACCCTTTGAACAGATTGACGCCGCTCAGGTTCGCGCGGCTCAGATCGGCTTTGCCGAATTTGGCGCCTTTGGCCGAAGCGCGCTGGAAGTTGGCTTGCGCGGCGTTGGTATTGCTGAAATCGGCGTGGTCGAGATTGGCCTGCACGAAGATCGCGCCGCTCAGCGTCGCGCCGTCCCAATGGGCGCGTTCGAGCGCGGCGCCCGAAAAATCGGCCTGCGCGAATTGCGCGTTCTGGCCGGCGCGCGAAGCGCGCAGATTGGCGCCCTGGAATTTGGCCCGGGCCGCCTGCGCGCCGTGAAATTCGGCATCGACGCATTGCGCGCCGCTGAAGTCTGTCGCGACCAGCTTGCCCTGCATGAAGCTGGCCTTGGTCAAGTCGGCTTTGCTGAAATCGGCGCCGCTCAGATCGGCGCCGCCAAAGCTTGCCCGCGGCGCCGAGCAGCCGCTTGCCCGGGCGTTGTTCAGGCGCGCGCCGTCGAATTTTGCATTTGCCAGATTGGCACTGCCCGTGAACTGCGCTTCGGAGAAATCCGCGCCGGTGAAGTCACCCTGCGACAGCTGCGCGCCTTGCAGGATCGCCTTGGCGAACTTGCCTTCGCTCGCGCTGGCTTGCCTGAGCGCGGCCTGCGTGAGATCGGCATTGCCGAAGTCGGCCTTTTTCAGCACGGCCAGGTCGAACCTGGCGCCTCGCAGCGTGCTGCCGGCAAATACGGTTCCGGTCAGCAGGCTGCCGGAGAAGTCGGCGCCGGAAAGATCCAGCTTCGACAGATCCACGCCCGACAAGTCGTAGCCGCCCATGGCTTGCCTGGCGGCGTGGCGCGCGATGACGTCCTCGCGTGTCAGTTGTTGGACCGCGGCCGGCACTTTCGGCTCGGGCGCTTTCGCGGCGGCGGGCGCGGCCGCCAGCGCTGCGGCGGCAGAGGGCATTTCCGGCAAGACCTCCGGCATGGCCTCGACCTGCTCAACCAGGCCGGCCATTCCCTTCCAGGGTCCTGCTTCGGGGTCTGCCTTCTGCAGAAGCGCCCGGATGTCCTGGTCCGTGACGCCGTGCTTTTGCATCAGACCCTGTGTTTCCTGGTTCAGGTCGCGCAGCAGGGTCTTTACATCTTTCAGCGAGACATCCTCGGCCTGCGATTCGGCCTTCAAAAAGGGCGCGATGTCTTCCTGCGTGATCTTGTGCTTGGCCATCAGCGCCTGCGTTTCCTGGTTCAGCGCATCGGCCTGCTTCTTGACGTCATCCAGAGACAGTGCGGGACCTTCCGGCTCTTTCTTCAAAAAGGGCGCGATATCGGCTTGCGTCAGGCCGTGCTTTTGCATCAGGGCTTGCGTTTCCTGGTTCAGCTTGTCGATCTCGGCATGGACGGCGCTGAAATCCGGCGGCGCGAGCGGTGCGGGGGCCGCGGCGGCCGCACCGGCTGCGACCGCCGTACCCGTGGCCGCCGCCGCGGGGGCGGGCTGCGGCGCCGCGCTTTTTGCCGTTCTTGCAGGCTGCGGCTTCTTCGCGCGCCTCTGCTCGAACAGCTCGTGGTAATGCGTAAACGGCAGCGGCGCGGCGCTACGACTTTCCCATTCGGCCATGAGCTGCAGCACGTCCGAGGCGTCCTCGTCGGCGCATGCGGCCTGGGCGCGCAACAGCACGATGCCGAGCTCCGATCCGGGCAACAGCCACACGGTCTCCAGGCGCGCCTGCACTTCCGAGAATTCTTCCTTGCCGCCGGCCGCGCGGCGGTTCACGAAGCAGCGCGCGCGTACGTTCGGCAGTCGGCCGGACAACACCGGTTTGGAGGGATGCAGATTGCGCAATTCCAGCGCCTCGCCGCCTTCCAGGAAAGCGGGGAAGCGCTGGTCCGCGGGCGCGCTCATGAAATATTCGATGCGCGTGTCTTCCGGCAAGTGCGGCCAGGTGTTCTTCAGCCAGCGGTCGTCGAATGCGCCCAGCAGGCTTTTGCGCTGAGGCGAGTCGGGGGCCAAGCCCCAAAAAGGCATGGACTGGAATTCCTGCTTCGCCGTCAGCAGCGCCTGCTTGGACAGGCCGCCCAGCTTCACGCCTACCGGAATGTCCTGCCCCGTCGCGCCACCCGCGGGCGCGTGGCCCTTGCCGTATACCTTGTATTCCGCGGCGGGCTTGGGCATTCCTTCGTCCAATGCGATATCGCCCATTGCTTCCTTGGCGGCAGCCCATAGCTGCGGCTCGGGCAGCAGGTCGGCCGGCTCGCCGCGATCGAAGCGGAACAGGGCGATCATGCCGATCGCAAGCGTGTCGCGCCGCGCGAAGCGCAGGCTGCGGTACAGAATGCCCAGATTATCGGGACGGTAGATTTTCATGAAAAATCAGCCGAGCATGATCATGGCGCCGTCGACCATCGCGCCGCCTGCATTCACGGTGAGAGCCGTGGCGCCGAAGGCAATCGTGATGCCTCCCGACAGGATCGAGCATGACGATCCTCCGGCGAGCACTTCCACCCCCATGGGGTCTACGACCACGGATCCTCCTCCGGTGATTTCGGCCGATATCGACCCCGGGGTTATCTCGACCGAGCCGGCGCCGCACTCCATCGAGATACCGGCCGGCTCCAGCACGGCGGTCGCCGCCCCCGCCGCCAGATTGATGGCGGGGGTCGCGCTGAGCGTTGCTCCCGTCGGATCCATAAGCAGCGTCGCGCCCGTGCCCGCCATGGTCCTTGCCTTGAGCGTCGCGCTTTCCGGATTCAAGGTGAGTCCGGATTGGCCCGCGACGATGCTTTCCGACGTCAGGTTCACGGCCTGCGGCGTGACGTCGATGCTGCCCTGGGCGAACGGCACCAGACTGTCGGACCAGATACTGACGCCGGTGTCGTCCACTCTGATGTTGCTGGCATAGCTGGCATCCACCATGGCGCCTTTCAATGCCTTGGTAGCGTTCTTGATGACGAGTGCGACGGCAAGCGAGCTGATCCCCGAGATGCCGATCTGGGCAATGATCGAGGCATAGCTGGTTCGGGTCTTGAAGCCGACCTTGCCGTCGTTGTTGGGCGTGCCGCTATCCCAATTGTTGTCGGCGGCCACGCCTATCACCGCGGCCGAGGCAACGTTCGCGAGCACATTGACCACCGTGCTGGCGATGGTCGCCGCCTGGATCGTGTCGATCAGCGCTTCTGCCGGCTCGGCGATGGCGGCGCGTTGGCCTCCCGAGATCAGCACGCTGTTGTGGACCTGGGTCTTGGCGTCCTTCTTGTATTCCCAGGAGTCCTGGCTGCCTATGGTCAGACTCTGGCCTCCCTTCCAGTTGACGTCCTTGCTGTAGCCCCACGCCATATTGTCGGCCACCGAGAATTTGGTCGTTATCCCGGCGGTGATGCTGGTGTCGACCGAGGCGTTGAGCGTGAAATTCGTGCCCACCGAGAATTTGTTGGTGGCGCCCACGGTGATGGACTCCGAGCTGCCCGCGGTGCTGCTCAGGATGCTGCCTCCCCCCTTGGGGTGGATCGAACCCAGGCCGATGGACGAGTTG
>CALGFL010000525.1 GCA_937881145.1 uncultured Bordetella sp. | reverse complement strand
TCCCGCCACCCGGCACGTCCCTGGATGCCGTGCAGCCGCGCGGCCGATTTTCGTACGGCCAACAGGGGCCACTTCAATAAAAAGGATAACCAAGGCAATCAAAAGTAGTCATTGGCACTAGGAGATACGCATGAACACACCGTCATCCATCGCCCTGGAAGGAAAACTACGGCGCGACGCAGGAATCATCGGCCTGTTGTTCGCCAGCACGACGAGCATCGTAGGGTCCGGCTGGCTATTCGGCGCCTATCACGCATCGCGGATCGCGGGGCCATGGAGCATCGCGACCTGGATACTCGGCGCGATCATCATCCTGCTGATCGCGCTGTGCTTTTCCGAACTGGCATCGCTCTTTCCGAAAAGCGGCGCACTCGTGCACATGAGCCACGCCTCTCACGGCGACGGTCTGGGCCGGATCTGGTGCTGGCTGCTCTTTCTCGCCTATGCGCCGATTCCATCCGTCGAAGCGGAAGCGATCGTCACCTATGCGAACAACTACCTGCCGTATTTCCTCCAACCGGGCAACTCCGGGCTCCTGACAGGCATCGGCTTCATCACGTGCGCGGCGCTGCTCGGCCTGATGGCGCTGCTGAACCTGATGATGATCCGCTGGCTGATGAACGTGAATTCGACGATCACCTGGTGGAAGCTCTTCGTGCCGTTGGTCACGGTCGTCGGGCTGATCACCGCAAGCAAGCCGTGGGGCGTCATGCACGCGGCGCCCGGCACGTTCAAAATGGAAGGCATCTTCACCGCGCTGCCGGCGGCCGGCGTTGTCTTCAGCTACCTGGGCTTTCGCACGGCGATCGACCTCGGCGGCGAAAGCCGCAACCCGCAGCGCAATATTCCGCTCGCGGTGATCGGCTCGGTGCTGCTGTCGGCTGTGCTCTACATACTGCTGCAGTATGCGTTCCTGAGGGCCCTCGCGCCGCAGGATCTGGCCAAGGGCTGGTCGAACCTGACGTTCACGGGCGAGATGGGCCCGTTCGCCGGCCTCGCCGCGACGCTCGGCCTGGGCTGGATGGCGACACTGCTGTACATCGACGCGTATGTGTCGCCGGGGGGCACGGGCCTGATCTACATGACGGGCGGCTCGCGCATCCTGTTTGCCGCGGCAGAACTGAAAGCCGGTCCGTCATTGCTCGCGCGCCTGAACGGCAACCAGATTCCGTGGGTGTCCGTGCTCGCGATGTGGGTGGTCGGTGTGATCTTCCTCGCGCCGTTCCCCGCGTGGCAGCAGATGGTCGGCTTCATCACGTCGATCACGGTGCTGACATTCGGTCTCGGCCCGATCGCGCTGCTCGTACTGCGACGCAACCTGCCCGACATGAAGCGTCCGTTCCGTCTGCGGGCGGCAACGCTCGTTGCGACGGCCGCTTTCGTCGCCAGCAACCTGGTCGTCTACTGGACCGGGTTCCGAACGAACAATTTCCTGTTCCTGATGGCCGCGATCGGCTTTGCGATCTATGCGATCCACTATCACTTCGTCGCCCGCCGCCCGGCGTCCGAGTTCGGCTGGAAGCACATCTCGTGGCTGCTGCCCTGGTTCGGCGGCCTCTGGATCCTGTCGTACCTGGGCAACATCGGCGGCGGCAGGAACGTGATCCCGTTCGGCTGGGACATCCTGATCGTGACGGTATGGAGCCTCATCGTGCTGTGGTGCGCGATGCGCTGCGCGCTCGACAAGCGGCAGACCGAGGCGACGATGCAGAGCATGCTCCGGACCAGCTGACCCGGGTCGATGAAAAAAGTCCCGGTTTTTTAAAACTTGGGGCTCGATGCCCGGCTAGAGACAGATAGGCCGATCTTTTAGTACTGCGCAAGGCAGGTACCGATCAGCTCGGCCGCCAGCACCGCCTGAGCCAGGCCGCGCGACTGCGTGCGCTGCCTGGTTCGCCGCGTAGCTCTCCTCGGCCTGGCCACTCCCATGCTGCGTCCGGTCCGCGTGCCGGAAACCGAGCCCGTCGACCCGGAATACCGAAACCGTACCGCTCAAATCCGCGGCCTGACTCTCGAGCGACTTGGCGGCCGCCGACGCCTGCTCGACAAGCGCGGCGTTCTGCTGGGTGGCGTCGTCCATCTGCATCACGGCCTGATTGACCTGTTCGATGCCGCAGCTCTGCTCCTTCGAGGCCGCCGCGATTTCGCCGACGATGTCGGACACCTGTTTTATCGCCTGCTTTACTGCGCCCACGGTTTCGCCGACTTCGACGGCCTGCTGCGCGCCTTCTTGAATCATGGCGACCGACGCGCCGATCAAATCCTTGATTTCTTTCGCTGCCGTCGCACAGCGTTGCGCCAAGCCTCTGACCTCGCTCGCCACCACCGCAAATCCGCGCCCCTGTTCTCCGGCGCGCGCGGCCTCCACCGAAGCATTCAGCGCGAGAATGTTCGTCTGGAACGCGATGCTTTCGATGGCGCTCGTGATCTCCGATATCCTCGTCGAGCTGCCGCTGATCTTCGTGATCGTCCCAACCATGCCTTGCACCGCGTCGTTGCCGCGCTCGGCCATGTCTGCCGCCTTTATCGCCAGTGCGCTCGCCTGCTGCGCGTTGTCCGAGTTCTGCCGTACGGTTTGCGCGAGCTGCGTCATCGTCGACGCGGTTTGCTCCAGCGACACAGCCTGTTCTTCCGTACGCACGGAAAGATCCGCATTGCCGCTGGCGATTTCCCCCGACGCGACCTGTACCGACTCGGTGGCGGACCGGATGTCCGAGACCACCTCCGCCAGGTTGCCGTTCATCTTGCTTAGGGCGGCTAGCAGCATGCCGACTTCGTCGCGCCGATCGGTTTCGATACGCGACGTCAAATCGCGCGAAGCCACCGTCTCGGCCACGCGGACGGCCTGCTTGATCGGCACGGCGATACTGCGGGTAGCAAGCCATGCGACCGCCACCCCGCCCGCAAGGCCGACACCGCACAGCGCGAACAGCCATGCGATGCTGCGCCGATAGGTGGCATGGGCTTGGGCCGACGTCTCGCTGCTCTGCTCGTTTTCGTAATTGCTGAACCGCACCATGACAGCGATCCAGCGATCGAGTGCGGGCACCGCTTCGTTCATCATCACGCTGCTTGCGCCAGGATCGCTTGCTAGCCCGAGGTTCACCACTTTGTTCGCGGCTGGCAGCGCGCTGCCGCGCCCGGCATTCATTTCTTTTAGAAAACTGCGCTCGTCGGCGCTCACTCCCGGATCGTCGCCAAAGAGCGCGTTGAGCTTTTTCGCCGCGCTTTCATAGCGCGCGATGCTGGCGTCGAAAGTCCGCTTCTCGGCGGCTTTACGCGAAGCGTCGGCAAGGACGCAGTTGCGCATGGCGGATGCGGCCTCCTGGGCGCTCTCGAGCGCCTGCGAAACGAGCCTGTTCTCGCTTCCGCTGACGTCGACGGCATCGCCGAGCGCGCCGTTCATCGCATTGAGCTGCGTGATGCCGACGATTGCCACTCCAATCGTGATGACGAGCAGTACGCCGAATGCCAGGCCGAGCCTGGTGCCAATTTTCAAGTTAGACAAGCGTGCATTCATCGTTGTTTTATCCGGCAATACCAGGGCAAAGAGTGAGTCGGCGGCAAGACTTTCCTTGCCGCGGCGAATCGATCCTTTCGGTGAGGCGATGGTAGAGAGCGCGACCTGTCTATATGTTGTCGGCGAGCGGACAGAATTCACGGTGTTTTCCCCAAGAGGCGCTGCCGCTTGGTGCCAACGCGCTGCGCCAGCGCCCAGGCGCGCCTGCATCGGGCATGCGGTAATGGCCTTGCGTGCCAGGCCGTGCGGGTGGATGCGTTAAGGTCCTGGCGACAAAAGAAAAAACCGACCTTGGTCGGTTTTTTCTGCGCTTAATTTTGTCGGCGGATTGGGCCAGCCCAGCGCTGACTACCGGTAGAGGATAATGTTGCCCGTCGTGAAATCAGGCATGTCTTTGCCAGGCGGCAACTTCATACTTGACCCTGCAACATATCTCGAACTTCTCGATATGAATCTTTGGTGGAGCGGAGGAGGATCGAACTCCCGACCTTCGCATTGCGAACGCGACGCTCTCCCAGCTGAGCTACCGCCCCAAAGCAAGACCGCAACTATACCGTATTTTTTTCCTTCCGGCGCGCGACCTCTTCCCCATACAGGGCCGCCTCCTCGGCCAGCGCCCGGGCGACGTGAGGACGCTGCGCGATCCGCCGGTAGTACGCGCCGACCTGCGGCCAGCCGGCAAGATGTATCCCCGAATACTGGCCCCAGTTCAGCACGGTGAACAGATAGGCATCGGCCACGCTGAAGCGCTCGAGCAGGAATTCGCGCTGCGCCAGATGCGCCTGCAGCACACCGAGCCGCAATGCCGCTTTGTCGCGCGCGTAGGTTTTGACGTCGGCCGGCGCGTTCGGATCGAGCAGCGGAACGAAGATCGCCTTGTGCAATTCCGTGCCGATAAAGCCGAGCCACTGCTGCAGCCTGGCCCGTTCGGCGCTACCCGCCGGCGGCGCCAGCTGCGCCGAGGCGAACTGGTCGGCGACGTAGGGCAGGATCGCGGTGTTCTCGGTCAGCAGCCAGCCTTCGTCGGTGCGCAGCACGGGCACCTGGCCCAATGCGTTGACGGGACGGAAGTCGGAGCCGTCGCGCAATTGCTTGTGGTGGGTGTCGACCTGTATGAATCCGGCCTGCGCGCCGGCCTCATAGATGGCGATCCGTGTCGCAAGCGAACAGGCGAGGGGGGCAAAATACAGATCCATTCGAGGTTCTCCCGTTGTCGAAAATGTTTTTGTACTTTAATGTACAAAAATAGACCGGGCAAGGATTTTTATGCAAAACAGTACAAAAAATGAAAAAAAGGCGCGCGGCCGGCCTCGCGCCTATGACGCGGACCAGGCCATGGCCGATGCCACCGATGCCTTCTGGCTGGCAGGCTATTCGGGCACGTCGCTCGACGCGCTGGGCACTGCGATGGGCATGAACAGGCCGAGCCTGTACGGCGCGTTCGGCGACAAGCATGCGCTCTATCTGAGCACGCTCGATCGCTATGTCGAAGCCGGCCTGCAAACCATGGAGGCGGCGCTCGCGAGCAGTTCTTCGCTGGCCAAGGCGCTGCAGCGCGTCTACGACACGGCGCTCGCGCTCTATCTGCCGGCGGGCGCCGAGCCGCGCGGCTGCTTTCTGATCGGGACCGCGACGGTCGAGTCCAAGGTCGATGCCGAGGTCCGCGCCAGGCTGGCCGACGGTCTGCGCACCTTCGATGGCGCGTTCGAGCGGCGCTTGAAGCTGGCGCAGGCCGCCGGCGAGCTCGATGCCGCCGCCGATCCGGTCGTGCTGGCCCGGGTGGCCTCGGCGATTCTGCACAGTCTGGCGCTGCGTTCGCGCGCCGGCGATACGCTGGCCTCGCTGCGCGGCACCGCGGCAGCCGGTGTTGCGCTGATATGCGGCGCCTGAAATAAGGTGCGCCGATAAAGCCCGCCTATCACCAAGTAATGGTATTGTCAGGGGCAAAACAATTTGGTTGTTTGTTGTTACATGTCAAGATCTGCTACTCCGCAATGGGCCGCTCCGCTATGGGCCGATGCCGAAGCCGACCCGCCGGTTGCAGGTCCGGCGGCGGACGAGCCGATGAAAAACGATGAGCTCGATACGCTGGGCGCGCGCGAGCAATGGCTTGCGCTTGCCATCGCAGGCAGCGGCACCGGCATCTGGGACCGCAATGTCGTCACGGGAGAGATCCACTATTCGGCGGGCTGGAAAGCCATACTGGGCTATGACGAAGACGAGCTGACGACTCGCATCGAAGACGCCTATCCGCGCTTGCATCCCGACGACCTCGCCTATGTGCAGGCGGCGATGCAGGATCATTTCGAGGGCCGCACCGAGAGCTACGAGGTCGAGCACCGCATCCGCTGCAAAGATGGGCGCTACAAGTGGATATGCAGCCGCGGCAAGGTGACCAGCCGCGACAGCCAGGGGCGCGCCCTGCGCATGGTGGGCACGACCACGGACATCACCTCGCTGCGGGAAATGGCCGAACAGCTGCGCGAAACGGTCGGCCTGATCACCAATCTCACCAACGAAGTACCCGGCCTGGTGTTCCAGTGCCGCCGCCAGCCGGACGGCCACATGGCGTTTCCCTATGTGAGCGCGGGCATCGCGGATATCTACGAGCTGGCGCCGGAAACAGTCAAATGCGATGCGGCGTGCATCGAGGCGCTGGTCCATCCGGACGATCTGGCGGTCTATCGCGCCTCGTTCGCGCAATCCGCTGCCAGCCTCGCGCCGTGGCATCTCGAATACCGCGTATGCCTGCCGGCGCAGGGACTGCGTTGGCGGCTGGGGGATGCGAAGCCGCGGCGGCTGCCGGACGGCGCCACGGTGTGGCACGGCTTCATTACCGATATCACCGAGCGCAAGCGCATCGAAGCGGAGCTGCAGGAGCTGGCGACGACCGACGGGCTCACCCGGCTCGCGAACCGCCGCCATTTCATGAGCTGCCTCGAGGCGCATTTTGCCTATCTGCGCCGAACGAACGGTTTGCCCGCCGCCATCCTGATGTTCGACCTCGATCTTTTCAAGAACATCAACGATCGCTGGGGGCATGCGGTCGGCGACGAGGCGCTGCGGCATTTCGCCGACATTCTGCGCATGGAGCTCAGAACCGCCGATATGGCCGGGCGCCTGGGCGGCGAAGAGTTCGCCGTGCTGTTGACGCTCGCCGATCTGAAAGGCGCATGCGTGGTGGGGCAGCGAATTCAGCGCCGCCTTGCCACCCAGCTGCTGGCGCACGGGCGCGAGACGATTCCGCTGACGGTGAGCATCGGCATCACGGAGCTGCGCATGGACGACGCCGACACCGAGGCCGCGCTGTCGCGCAGCGACCAGGCGCTCTATCTCGCGAAGAAGAACGGGCGCAATCGCATCGAGTGCGCCTGAGCGGCATGCGCCCCGGCGCATCCTTCTCAATACCCGGTCATCACCGCATACCCCAGCACGGCCGACGACAGCAATAGCAGCATCACGAAGAGCGGCAGGATGAAGCGCAGCCACTCGCCGAATCCGACGCGCGCCGTGGCCAGATAGGCCAACAGCATGCCCGAGGTCGGCGTGACCATGTTCGTCAGGCCGCCGCCCAGCACGAAGGCGAGCACGCAAGTCTGGCCGGTGACGCCCGAGATCTGGGCGATCGGCCCGATGATGGGCATGCTGACCGCGGCCTTGCCCGACACCGACGGAATGAAGACATCGAGCAGCATCTCCACGGCCATCAGGCCGTTGGCCACCCAGGCGGGCGAATGGCCGTTGGCCAGTTGCGTGAAGTCGTTGATGATCGTGTCCAGCACCAGGCTGTTGTGCAGGATCTGTTCGATCGAGGCCGCCAGGCCGATCAGCAGGCCGGCCAGCACCATGTTTTTCATGCCGTCGACGAAGGCATCGCTGGCGCTGCGCGAGTCGAGCCCGCCCAGCAGCGCGGTCACGATGCCGATGGCTACGTAAAAGGCGGAGAGCTCGACGTTGCCCCATTTCATTTCGCGCGTGCCGAACACGAGCGCGGCGACGGCGAAGGCCAGCACCGCCAGCGTTGCCTTGTGGCGCACCGAGAGAGGCTCGGATGCCGGCAGCGTCGCGGCGGTATCCACGCGCCGGTAGCCGGTGCGCCGCACATAAAACAGCAGGTAGGCGATGCCGATCGCGAGAAAGACGACGAACACGGCCAGCCGCAGGCCGATGCCGCTGAAAAGCGGCACGCCGACCAGGGGCTGGGCGACGGCGAGCGCCAGCGGGTTGGTGACCGAGGCGACATAGCCGATCTTGGCAGCGATGGCGACCAGCGCGATGGCGAACAGATTGGACAGTTGCAGGCGTTGCGCCAGCAGCACGACCATCGGGATGATGACCAGGTATTCGGAGATGAAGCCCAGCAGCGTGCTGCCCAGCCCGATCAGGATCATGAGCATCGGGGCAAGGATGTAGACGTTGCCCGAGGTGAGCTGCAGCAGCCGGTCGATGCCGGCATCGACCACGCCCGTGCGGCGCATGACGCCGAACATGCCGCCCACGAACATCACCATGA
>CALGFL010000524.1 GCA_937881145.1 uncultured Bordetella sp. | reverse complement strand
CGCTTTAAACTGATGGGTCTGATAATTACTGGTGGCGTTCATCGTCGCCCCTAGCCCGTTCACACTCCAGCAGCGGACGCGACACGCTTTCATGCGCCCCGTGACCCGGCTGATCAGGCGGGTCTGCTGGCTCTGCAGCGCGGTGATGGTCTGCTGCAGCCCGCTCGTGGCGCTGGCGATCATGCCCTTGACCCCGCTCTTGCCCAGGATGTTGTCGGCTGCGCTCTGGATATTGGCGGCCAGGCCGTTGGCGCCCGTGAACAGCGCGGCCAGATCGGCCGGGTTGTTGGCGATCGCCTTATCCAGCTTGGAGCCGTCCATGCCGAGCTTGCCCGTGAGCGGATTGGTGGTCAGGCCCAGATCGGCCAGCGAATGCACCCCACCGGAACTCGAAAAAACCCGCAGCGCCTGCGCCAGCGAAGTCTGCACGCGATGCGTGGCGTTGTCGCCGGTGAGCGGGCCGCGGGTGCCCGCGTCGTTGTCGAACTTGGTCAGGCTGGCGATGGTGCTCTGCAGCGCGTTGTAGGCGCCGACAAAGGCGCTCACGGCCCCCTGGGTGACGCTGGGATCGTTGACGACGCTCAGGGTATTGCCGCCGCCGGAAGCCGTGACACTGTTGAGCGTGAGCGTGACGCCGTTGATGGCGTCCTCGATGGTGTTGCCCGTGCTGGTGACGGCGATGCCGTTGATCGTGAGGCCGGCGTTCTGGGCCGCCTGCGACAGATTCAGGCTGTTGCCGGTGGCCGCGCCCGCGGTGTAGTTCAGCGCGCCGGCCAGCGTGCTGTTGCCGCTGGCGCTGATGCTCGCGACGGCGCTGGCGGCGCCCGTCTGCGAGCCGGTGAGCATCAGATAGTAGCCGCCGCTGCCGTCGCTGACTGCGGTGGCGTTCACGCCGGCCTTGGGGTTGTTGTTGATGGCGTTGATCACGCCCTGCAGACTGGTGTCGCTGGTGGTGCTCAGATCGATGGTCTGGCTCGATCCGTTGGCCAGCGTGACGACGATGGAGCCGCCGTTGCCGAAGCTCTGGCTTTTGGCGGTCGCCGAATCGATGGCGACGGACGACTGGAGCTGGTCGGCCTGGGCCAGCGCGGTGACCACGATCTTGTACGAACCAGCGATGGCGCCCGTGCCCGTCGTGGCGGTGATGTCGCTGCCCGCGACGGAGGATTTCACGGCGTTGTAGGTGCTGGCTTTGCCCAGGGTCGCCGCGGCGTTCAGAACGGCCTGCACCCCGTTCTGCAAGGTGCCGTAGGCGGAAATCTTGGTTTGGACGCTGTTGATGCGGTTCTGTATCACCGTGGTGGGCGAGAGTTCGGCCTTTTGGAGCTGATCCAGCAGGCCGGAAAGATCCAGGCTGGTGCCCACGCCCAGGGAGGTGATCAGACCTGCGTGGGCGGAATTGGAAATCGTGTTGGTCATCGCGCGCTCGTCCTTTGGGGCTTGTTTGCAGGCATCCGATCCAGGATTTGCCCCTGATTGGTGCAAATTCTGAATTAATGCTTATCGTAATCTGACGATACGTTGACGACAATGACACCACGAAATTAAGTGGATTTTAAGTTTCTTGATACCCAAACGACAGGAAAAAGTCCAGCGGACAAGAGCCTCAGAATTCGATCCAGGCTTGGGCTCTCGGGAAATACAGCGCGGCCCGGGCCGGGCGGCCGTCCATGGAGGTCACGGAGCGGCAATAGCGCTCCAGCTGATCACCGTGACGGCGGCGCATGCGCTGGGCGAAATCCGCTGGCGATTCGCCCGGGTGGGCCAGGCCCGTCTTGTAGTCGACGATCAGCCAGCCGCCTTCGGTGCTGACAGCCAGATCGATCACCGATACCTTGCCGCTGGCGTCGATCAGCGGCCATTCGCGGCGCGCGCCAGACTGCGACAGCAGCCAGCGGCCGCGTTCGTCGTCCAGGGTGGCCAGCAGCGTTTCGAGCACGATACCGGCGGCCGGACCAGCCTGCGACTGCGGCACGCCCGCGCGCGTGAGCTGGCGGCTCATCAAGGGCAGCCGGCCGCGCAAGGCGTCGGGTGGCCAGGCCTGCAGGCCGTCCGCGCCGAGGCGCGCAAGCCAGGCATGGGCCAGCGTACCGATGGCCGCGTCATAGGCTTCTTCCAGTTGCCAGGCTGGTTGGCCGCTTTCCTGCCACCAGGGCCGGTTGCCCGGCGCCGGCACGCCGAAGCCCGGGTTGCCCGGCCGCCAGACCTGTCCGCCCAGCTGCGCCACGGCCTCGGGTGCCAGACGCCTCAGAAGCTGGCTGCTCACCGGTGGCGCCGCCTCGGCCGCATCGTGCGCGTCGCCGAGCGGGGGCTGCTTCTGCCCGGACGGCACCGCGTCCCATAAGCGCGCGAGCAGGCTGCCCGCCGCGGGCGCCTTGGCCTGCCCCGTCTTCGGGTCGGCCGAGGCATTGGCCACCAGATGCAGGGCATGCCGGGCGCGCGTGGCGGCCACGTAAAGCAGGCGGTCGACTTCGTAGTCGGCGCGGCGCTGCTCGCGCAAGGCCAGATAGCGCGAGATGGGATCCGCGTCTTTTTCGGCGCGCGGCTTGACCGGACCGAACAGCACGCGGTCGCCGCTCTGCTCGATGCGCACCAGCGGCGCCCTGTCGCCGGCCGGCTTGCGGTGCAGGCCGTACAAGATCACCGTGTCGAACTGCAGGCCCTTGGATTTGTGCATGGTCATGATCTGGACCGCGCGCGTCGGCGTGTCGGGATCGTCACGCGCGGCCTCGGACGCGGGAGCCGCGAAGAGGCGCTCCAGCGCGGCATCGAGCCGGGTCAGATCCAGGCCGCCATGCGGAGCCAGGCGCTCGATCAGCGCGAACAGGCTTTCGGCGTCGTCGGCCGAGCCTTCGGCGTAGAGCGCCGCGCCGCCCAGGCGCTGCCATAGCGATTCGATCCACGCCGCCCAGGGCAACGCGCCGCTATCGTTGCCGGCGTCGAGCAGGATGCCCGCCACGCGCCGCAGGCGCAGCCATTCGTCGGGCTCGAGCACCTGCTCGGCGCGGCAAGGCTCGGGAGCGGCATCCCACAGGCCGCGCTGCGCCTGCTGCGCCGAGGCCTGCGCCTGCTGTGTTTCGCCACGCGGCGCGCGCAAGGCGGCCGCCAGCAGCGCCGGTACCGGCGTGCGCAGATCGCGGCCGAAGAGCGCGTGCAACGTATCCAGCTTGAGTCCGCACCAGGGCGCGCGCAGCACCGACAGCCAGGCCAGGCGATCCGCGGGATGCGCCAGGGCGCGCATCAGCTGCACCAGGTCGGCCACGACTTCGCGCCGCGCCAAAGGAACCAGGTCCACGGCGCGGCAGGCAATGCCCTCGTCCGCCAGGCGCCGCGCAAGCTTGGCCAGGTGCCCGCGCGCGCGCACCAGGATGGCCACGGGATGACGGCTGTCCGGCCTGGCCTGCGCCAGGGCCTGGCGCACCAGCGCAACGGCGGTGTCTTCGGCCTGTGCGTCCGCGTCCGAAGGCCCGTTTGCGCCGAACGCCACATGAAACTGCACCGCCGGTCCGTCCATGGCCGGGTTGAAGGCCTCGGACGGGGTATAGCGTATGGCGCCGGCCGCGGCGTCGTTATCGCGCGGAAACAGCGCCTGGAAAGTCGCGTTCACCCAATCCACCCCGCCGGCCTGCGAGCGGAAGTTGTCGGTGAGCGTGAGGCGCTGCAGCGATATCTCGCCGATGCCGCGCTCTGCCGCGTTCAAGAAGAGGCCCACCTCGGCCTTGCGAAAACGGTAGATGGACTGCATGGGATCGCCCACCAGGAACAGCGTGCGGCCGTCGCCGGCTTGCCATCCCGCGGTCAGCGTGTCCAGCAGATGGATCTGCGTCAGGCTGGTGTCCTGGAATTCGTCGACCAGCAAATGACGGATGGACGCATCGAGCTTGAGCAGCAGTTCGCCCGGATCGTCCGCCGATCCCAGCGCTTGCTGCGCGCGCTGGGCGATCTCGATGAAATCGACTTCGCCGGATTCGGCAAAGCATTGGTGCAATTGCGTCACCGCCAGCTGCAGCGTCAGGAGCTGCGCGCTCAGTATCCGCCACTGCTCGTCGGTGAAATGCGCGGGCGGCGCGCTGCGCAGGGCGTGCAGGCGGCCCGTCCAGCGCGAGGCGTCGAGCTCGGCACCCTCCAGCCACTGCGTGAACGGCGCCTTGTGCGCGCAGCCGGGGGGAAAGCCCAGGTTTTTGTTGGCACTCTTGCGCAATCCGCCTTCTTTGGTCAGCAGCAGATGAGCCAGCGCCAGCCATTGCGCCGATTGTGCGGACTCGCTCGCCAGGTCGCCGTGCCAATCGCGCAGCGCCGCCAGCGGGTTCGAATCCGCGCCATCCAGTTCGGCCGCGGCCAGGCGCGCGATCTCCCGCAATGCATCCTGCCAGCCCATGGGCATGACGCGCGCCACAGTGCGCATGTCTTCGCTCACCGCGTCGGCCAGCATGCGTTCCAGGGTTGCGCGATCGACATCGCGCTCTTTCAACAAGGGCATCCATTGGTCACGCTGGGCCAACATGCCCACGATGGCTTCGCAGGCGGCGTTGACGTCGACGTCCATGTGCTCGATCAGCGCCCGCACCTGGTCGGACACCTCGGCATAGGCCAGCGTCGCGCGCGCGGCCGCAGCATAGTGAATCTCGGGATCGCTCGCGAGTTCGGGCATGCCGCCCAGGCCCGACAGGCACGGCATGCCGCGCACCAGCGAAGCGCAGAACGAATCGATGGTGCGTATGGCCAGGCGCGCCGGATGATGCAGCAGCTGCCAGCCCAATTCGGCATCGCGCGCCAGCGCCGCGCGCGCCAGTTCCCAGCTGCGGCGGGCATGCTCGCTTTCCGGCGCGGGGCCTTGCGCCTCGCCGAGCTTGCTCAGCACGCGCGCGTGCATTTCGGAGGCGGCCTTGCGCGTGAACGTGATGGCCACGATTTCTTCGGGCCGCGACACGGTGGCCAGAAGCGCCAGGATGCGGTCGGTGAGGAGTTCGGTCTTGCCCGAACCGGCCGGAGCCTGCACCAGGAAAGACTCGGCGGGATTCAATGCGCGCAGGCGCGCGGCGTGATCCGAAGGCTGGCGCGATGCGCTCATGCGTCGTCTCCCTCTTCGTCGCCATCGTCCCATTGCGCGCCTTCGAGATTCCAGCGCAGGAAGGGCATGGCGTCGCAATACTCCAGGTCCTTGGGGCTGGCGACGATATTGGCGGCAAAGCCCGCCGCATATTCGTCGGCCAGGCCTTCGATGGCCGAGCGCCAGCCGGCCAGCGCGTCGCGCCATGCGCGGCCGGCGAACTCCTTGCTATCGGCAATGCCTTTCACGCCTTTCAAACCGAGTTCGGCATCGTCGTCGGCCAGGCCTTGCACGCCGACCTGGCGCGCGTGAATCTGCGCCAGCATCAAGGCGGCCACGTCCAGGCCCGGGTCTTCGCCCGCCAGCACCGCCGCGTAGAAAGGCAGTTGAAGATTGATGGGCCGCGCGCGCGACCAGTCCGATTCGGGCCGGCCGGGCGACATGCCGGTCTTGTAATCGACGATGACGGCGCGATTGTCCGCGAGCAACCTGTCCATGCGGTCCAGTCGCACGTGCAGGCGCAGGGCGCCGCGCGTCCAAGGGTGCTTGCGCTCGACCTGGTCGACGACGAACGGCGTGCGCTGCGCTTCCAGGTCGAACCATCCTTCGAGCACCTTGCGGGCGCGCTCGCATTCCAATTCGCGCAGGGTCGCGTCGTAGCCGGCCAGGTGCGCTTCGGCCGCCTGCGCGATGGCCGCGTCCAGCAAGTCGCCCAGGCGTCCCTGGGCGACTGCCTCGTGCAGTTGCTCCTGATCGGGCAGCATGCGCCATACCTGTTCGAGCGCGCCGTGCAGGAACTGACCGCGCTGGCTGGCCGAAGCCGACAAGGCGTCGTCCTCGAGCAGGCGCGCGCCCAGGCGATGGCGCGCGAAGGCCCATAGCGGATTGCGCGCCTGGGTATCGAGCACATCCAGGCCGCCCGTGGAACCCGACGCGGCTTCATCGGCCATGGGGTCGAACGGCGGCAGAGGCGGCCCGCGATCGTCGTCGATGCGCTGCTGCGGCCAGGCCGAGGCGCAGGCCGCGGCGGGCCGTTGCCATGCCGTGCACGGCAAAGCGGCGATGAGCGGCGAAGGCCGCAGTTCGCTCTCGCCCTCGTGCCGCGCGTGGCTGGCGACGATCTCCCGGGCACAGGTGCACAGGGCCGCGAACATCGCTTCGGCCCACTGCCGCTCGCGCTCGGGCGTGGCGCGCGGTGCGCCGGTGGCGCGCAGCACCATCAGCGGCAGCAAAGGATTGGGTTTGGGCGATGCCGGCAGCACGTCGTCGGTCAGGCCCAGCATCCACATGCCGTCCCACGCGCCGCCCTCGGCTTCGAGCAGGCCCAGCACGTCCAGGCGCGCCGAAGGGTCGCGCTGCGGCTGAAAGGCCGTGGCCCGCGCGATGCGCGCCAGCAGGTGCACCGCGGCCGGGCCGTCCAGCAACCCGGCCACCGGCGCCAGCGCGCCGAAGCGGCCAAACAACTCGCCCCAGGCGCTCACGACCTGATAGGCCACGCTGTCGAGCACGCCCTCGCCCGGAAAACCCAAGGCGCCCAAGGCGCCTCGCATCGCCGGCACCCAGGCATCGGCCGGCTGCGGGCCCTTCGCGTCGACTTCCTGCCAAACCTGCATGGCCTGCGTCCAGGCTTGGGACAAGGCGTTGTCCTGCAGATCGCGCAGCCACTGCTGCGACGTGCGGCGCAGCGCGCCGTTGCGGCGCCAACGCGCGTCCAGCACTGCATGGCGCGCGGCATCCCGTTCGTCGCCCGCGCAATGCCCGGACAACAAAGCCGCGCCCAGCACGGCGACCTCGACATGGCCGTCCCGGGCCATGCGCGCCAGCGCGTCCAGCCAGGCCAGCGCCGCGCGCGCCGCGGGCCATTCGGACAGCGGCCGGCCCACCGCCACGTTATAGGCATGGCCACCCGCGGCCAGCGCGCGGCCCAGCACGCGGCGGGCATGCGGCGCCTCGTCTTCGAGCTGGGCCGAGACGATGGCATAGCGGCCCGCCGGATTCTCCGTCAGGCGCTGCGCCGCCCAGGCAGCGGCCGCGCGCCACTCGTCGGCGCGATCGTGCGCTTCGTGTCGTCCCGGCACGGCCGCGCCGCGCTGTTCGCCGGCCAACGGCATGAGCATTGCGCCGCGCTCTCGCAGCGCGCGCAGCAGCAGGGCAAAGCGCGGCGACTCGTCGGAAAAGCCCGCCAGCACGATGTGCCCAGGCACGGCCAGGCGGTCCGCGCGCGCGGCATCCAGCACCCGCTCGTACAGGCGGTTGACGTCTTCGGCGTCGATACGGCGCAGCGCGTCGCGATAACGGGCACGCCAGTGCGCGAAGCTGCGGTATTCCTCGGTATCGGCGCCCGAGGGAATTTCGATGCGCCATTCGGCCATCAATGTGTCGGCGTCGGCAGCCAGGCGCGCCGCCTGCGCCACATCGAGCAAGGCGCTGCCGCTTTCCTCTTCGGAAATGACGCGCGTCCAGAGCAATTGCGCGGCAAAGGCATCCAGGCGATAGGCGGGCATGACATCCGCCTGGTCGGAGCCCGATGCCTCGACGCCCGACGCGAAGGCCAGTTCGTCCGCCGCCGCGCCCAGCCAGGCCGACAGCGGCAGCACGCGCGGCAATTCGCTGACCTGGCGCTCGCGGCGCAGATGCGTCGCCAGTTCCTGAACCAGGCGGCGCGCGAGGCGGTTGTTGACGGTGAGAATGAGCGTGTCCGCCGCGGGCAGCGCCGCGACCTGCGCCAGCGTCAACGTCTCGCAGCCCGGGAGATGATTGTCGTCAGACATTGCGGCAGAATAACCGTTAAATTGCACCCACGTCCCCGCGTCCGGAGCCCCCATGGACAGCAAAAGCCTGCATACCATCTGCCACGCCTGCGGCTGGCAAAAATCCATCCCCCAACATGAAGACACGCCGATGGAACCGACCCACTGCCTGCAATGCGGCAGCGCGGACATCGAGAACAAGTGGACGCAGGGGAACCCGCTGCAGAACGCGCTGAGCGACGCCATCAACCGGGTATTCGGACAGGACTAAGACCTGTTAACGACAAAGAAGCGGCCGAACAGCGACGCCGTGACGGTCATCAATTTGCACTGCATCGAGGGCATCGACCCGCAGTCGGTGCCGGTCACGCACTCCGACGGGCATCCGGTGAATCACACCCGCGCGCGCCGGTGGCCTCGCCGTCAGGAATCGAACCTGAATCCCACGCTTAGGAGGCATGTGCACTATCCGTTGTGCTACGGCGAGACGGCTTTATTTTCCTGCCTCTGCGAGGCAGCAAGCGCGGCATTGTAGCCGGACGCGGCGCGATGCCGTTTGCGATCGGCGCGCCCCGCCGGCGCCGTCCCGTGCCGCCTGGACGCCATGAAAAGCCATGGGCATGAAATAAATGATGGACACGTTTTGACATGTCCCTTTTTAAAATATGCCATCATTTGGGGATTGGCCTTGCCAAGAACTTCAAAACCCTGTTTAATTTCCACGCGTAACTCGCTAATTTTTCTGATGTTTTATCTCAGAACCCGAGCGAGCAGGTAAAACGCAAAAATTCCACACACACTCAAGGTCTGCTTACATTATGGGATTTCGCTGGGTGCGCAGAGCGACGTTGACCACGGCGGCCATGTCCATCGCCACGGGAGTGTTTTTCTCCTCCCCGGCGCTGGCCGCCTCTCCCACGCACGCCTACTGCAAGAACCATCCCTCCACGGCCGCCTGCAAGGCCGCCGCCAAAAAAACGTCTTCGCACGTCACGGCTAAAAAGCCGGGCGCCGCGCACTCGACGGCAAAGATCGCTGCCGCCAAGACCAAGGCCAGGACCGCCGCAGTCGAAACCCGCAAGACTCACATCGTCTACAAGGCCACCGCCAAGGGTAAAGGCAGGAAAGTCGCCCATCGGGGTCCACCCATGAGCGCCGCCGCCCTGCTGGCCGCCGTGTCGGCCTCGCCCGGCGGCAATGACGCTGCCGCGCTGCGTTCCAACTCGGCCTATGTGCAGGACATGCACACGTCGACCGTGCTGTTCGAAAAGAATCCGGACGTGGTGCGTCCCATCGCTTCGATCTCCAAGCTGATGACCGCCCTGGTCGTGCTCGATGCCCATCAGCCGCTCGATCAGATGCTCCAGATCACCGATGCCGACATCGATTGGCGCAAGCACACGGGTTCGCGCCTGTCCATCGGCACCGAGCTGTCGCGTGAAGACATGCTGCACCTGGCGCTGATGGCCTCCGAGAACCGCGCCGCCAACGCGCTGGGCCGCAACTGGCCCGGCGGCCTGCCGGCTTTCGTCCAGGCCATGAACGCCAAGGCGCGCGAGCTGGGCATGTTCCATACGCACTTCGTCGAGCCCACGGGCCTGTCGTACGAGAACGTGTCCTCGCCGCACGATCTGATCCAGCTGCTGCGCGCCGCGTCCCAGCAGCCGCTGATCCACCAGTTCACCACGTCGTCGGAATACACGCTGAAGGTCAAGTCGACCATGATGACCTTCCGCAACACCGACATGCTGGTGCGCCGGCCCGATTGGGACATCAAGGTATCCAAGACCGGCTTCATCAACGAAGCCGGCGAATGCCTGGTGATGATGGCCAAGATCGACGGCCACGAAATGGGCATCGTGCTGCTCGATTCGCGCGGCACGCTCTCGCGCATCGGCGATGCGATCCGTATCCGCCGCATACTCGAGCGCCAGATCGCGATGCTGTGATCGTACCTAGCACCCCAAAAAAGCGGCCGCATCGACGATGCGGCCGTTTGCTTTTCGACGCGCGCGATCAATGCTCGATGCGCGTGCCCAATACCTTGAGGAACTGCGCCAGCCAGGCCGGATGCGCGGGCCAGGCAGGGGCAGTTACCAGATTGCCGTCGGTATGGGCTTGGTCGATCGCGATGTCGGCATAGGTGCCGCCCGCCAGCCGCACCTCGGGTGCGCAGGCCGGGTAGGCCGAACAGGTCCGGCCTTTGAGGATGCCCGCCGCGGCGAGCAGCTGCGCGCCGTGGCACACGGCCGCGATGGGTTTGCCGGCCTGGTCGAAATGCCGCACGATTTCGAGCACGCGTTCGTTCAGGCGCAGGTATTCGGGCGCCCGGCCGCCGGGGATCACCAGACCGTCGTAGGCGGCGGGATCG
>CALGFL010000523.1 GCA_937881145.1 uncultured Bordetella sp. | reverse complement strand
AGGTCGGGAGTCGTGGTGCTGGCGCTGGCAATGGCGTCCTGCGCGCAGAAGGCACCGCAGGTGCTCGGCACGCTCGAATGGGATCGCATCACCATGCCGGCGCCGGTGTCGGAACGCATCGCCGAAATTCCCGTACGCGAAGGGCAGTCCGTTGCCGCCGGCGAGACCTTGCTCGTGCTCGAATCCGCGCGGACCCGCGCCAGCCTCGACGCAGCGAAAGCCGAGGTCGTGCGCCTGCAGAAGGCGCTGGAAGAATTGCGCGTGGGCCCGCGCCCGGAAGACATCGAACAGGCGCGCGCGAAACTCGCCGGCGCCCAGGCCGTGGCGACCAATGCCCATCAGCAGCTCGACCGGGTGGCGGTGCTGGTCGCACGAAAAGCGCTCGCCCGCGCCGAACTCGACAAGGCGCGCGCCGATGCGAACAGCGCCGATGCCGACGCGCAGGCCGCCACGGCGGCGCTGGCGACCTTGTTGAACGGCAGCCGCGAACAGGACATCGAACAGGCCGAAGCAGCGGTCGCAGCCGAGCAGGCGCAAGTGGATTCGCTCGCCATCGACCTCCAGCGCACGCGCATCGTCGCGCCGCGCGGCGGACGCATCGACAGCCTTCCGTACAAGCTCGGCGACCAGCCGCCGATCGGCGCGCCGCTGGCGATCGAGCTGGTCGGCGACGCGCCGTACGCACGCGTGTACGTGCCCGAGCCGCTGCGGGCGAATGTGCGCGCCGGGGAGTCGGCAAGCGTGCATGTCGAAGGCCGCAAGGATGCGGTCAGCGGCAGCGTGCGCCTGATCCGCAGCGAACCGAGCTTCACGCCTTACTACGCGTTGAACGGCGACGACGCATCGCGGCTTTCGTACCTGGCGGAAATCGAACTCGGCAAGGATGCGGCGGCATTGCCGGCCGGAGTGCCGGTGCGCGTCGAGTTCGCGGGGCCTTCCACGAAATGAGCGCGTCCGCGCCAGGACATGGCGACGGCGGCATTGCGATCCATGCACGCGGCGTGACCAAGCGCTTCGGCGATCTGGTCGCGGTCGACCATGTCGATCTCGAAGTGCCGGCCAGGCGCGTCTACGGTTTCCTGGGGCCGAACGGCTCAGGCAAGTCCACGACGATCCGCATGCTGTGCGGCTTGCTGACGCCCAGCGAAGGCGAGATCGAAGTGCTTGGCCTGCGCATTCCCGAGCAGGCCGAGGCGTTGCGCAAGCGCATCGGCTACATGACCCAGAAGTTCTCGCTGTTCGACGACCTCAGCGTGCGCGAGAACCTCGAATTCCTCGCCGCGATCCAGGGCGTCCCGAAAGCGAAGACGAAAAGCCGCATCGACGAACTCGTCGAGCAATACCATTTCAAGGATCGCCAGAAACAGCTTGCCGGGACCCTGAGCGGCGGCCAGAAACAGCGCCTCGCGCTCGCCTGCGCGGTGATCCACGAACCCGAACTGCTGTTCCTCGACGAACCGACCAGCGCGGTCGATCCGGAATCGCGCCGCGACTTCTGGGAAAAGCTCTTCGAGCTCGCCGATATCGGCACGACCCTGCTGGTCTCGACGCACCTGATGGACGAGGCGGAGCGTTGCGACCGGGTCGCCCTGTTGCAAGACGGCCGTTTGCAGCGTCAGGGCGTACCGTTGACTTTGGCCGATCCCGGCACGATGCAATTGGTGAGTGTCTCGGGGCCGGCCGCTCGCGATCATCGCGAGACCTTGCGTGGTCTGCCCGCGGTGCGTTTGGTATTCGCGGTGGGGCCGCGTCTCCACGTGTGGTTGCGGGATAGCGCGCAGCTCCCGGACTTTACTCGGGCGGTGACGCAGCTGTCTCCCGGTCTGCAGGTGCAGGCGTATTTACCTTCGCTGCACGATACCGCGTTGCGCGATTTGGCGTTGCGGGAGGCGGCGCATGGCGCGGTTGCACGCTGAGCGATCCGGCGGGCTGGATGACGCGCCGGTGATCGCGGCGCGGGGCTTGACGCGCCGCTTCGGCGATTTCACGGCGGTCGATGCGATCGATGTCAGCATCGGCAAGGGGGAAGTATTCGGCCTGTTGGGCGCCAACGGCGCGGGCAAGACCACCGCCATACGCATGTTGTGCGGCACCCTGCCGCCCAGCGCCGGCGAGATTCGGGTCGCGGGTATCGACATGGTGCGTTATGCGCGGCGGGCCCGCGGCCGCATCGGCTACGTGGCGCAGCGCTTTGCCTTGTATGATGATCTCTCGGTCGCGGAAAATCTGGAGCTGCAGGCCGGGCTCTATGGTCTGCGCGGCGCGCATCGGTTGGCGCGTCTGCGTTGGGCGCTCGCTCATCTCGAGTTGACACAACAGGCCGCAGTCCGCGCCGAGACTTTGCCCTTGGGTTTCAAACGGCGTCTGGCTTTGGCGGCGGCCTTGTTGCACGAGCCGGAAGTATTGTTCTTGGACGAACCGACCTCGGGCGTGGATCCCCTGGCGCGCCAACATTTTTGGGAACTTATCTACGGCTTGGCGGAGACCGGCATCGGGATTCTGGTGACCACGCATTATATGGACGAAGCAATATTCTGCGACCGCTTGGCCTTCATGCACGAGGGCCGCATCATCGAGCAGGGCACGCCGCAGGAGTTATTGCAGCGGCCATTGGCGACGCCGATCTTGGAATTGCATTCCGCCGAGTGCGCAGACTGTATGCAACTGCTGGAGGCGTGGAATGAGATCCGCGAGATCATTCCTCATGCCGGTCACTTGCGCGTTCGCCTCAATGCCGGTGCGGATACGCAGACGGTGATGAGGAAGATTCGTGAAGCGGCCGCGCAACGGAGCGTCGCTATCCCCTTACTGGAGCCGGCGACGCCGGAACTGGAGGATGTGTTCGTGGCGGTGCTGGAAGAGGCGGCGGCCCGAGGCCGGCCATGAATCTGCAGCATGTGCGCGCCATGGCGCGCAAGGAATGGTGGCATTTGCTGCGCGATCCGCGCAGTCTGGCCTTGATCCTGCTCATGCCGCTGATGTTGCTGTTCCTGTTCGGCTACGCAGTGAGGCTCGATATCAGCGAGGCGCCTATTGGAGTGCTGCAAGAATCGCGGGATGCCCAGTCCGACGACATCGTCGCCCGCTTCGACGCCAGTCATGCGTTTCAGGTAACGGCCCGTTTTCACGGCCGCCGCTCGTTTCTCGCCGCCTTTCATTCGGGTCAGATCTGGGCGGGTTTGGTCGTGCCGTATGACTACGCCAAAAGGCTGCGCCGGC
>CALGFL010000522.1 GCA_937881145.1 uncultured Bordetella sp. | reverse complement strand
CGAATTCGGCGACCGCCCGCAGCGCAATTTCGGCGACAAGCCCGCGTTCGGCGACAAACCTGCTTTCGGCCAACGCCGCGAGTTTGGCGATCGTCCCCAGCGCGACTTCGGCGATCGCCCCCAGCGCAGCGGTTTCGGCGACAAGCCGCGCAGCGGCAAGCCTTTTGAAAAACGCGCCGCCGCGCCCAAGCGCGTCGAACGCCGCAGCTAAGCCGCATTAGGCGCCAAGGCGGCCAGGGCTCGATAAGATTCGAGCGCTGGCCGTTTTTTATTGCGCGCGCCGTTTGCCGCCGAACAGCGCCGCCACGCCTTCAGGCGAGGCGAACATGCCCGCGCCGTCGTGCCCGACGCCATCGACGACGAGAGTCCGATGGCCAAACGCCGCGGGATGCCGCAGCCGCATATACCTGGCATAGGCCAGGCCGCGTTCGAGGCGATGCGCGCCCTGCGCCCGGGCCGCGCATGACGTGTCCAGCGCCGGATGCGCCGGATCGCAATCGGCGCCTCCCAACAGCACCGTCACGTCGCGGCGCACATAAGCCTCTTCGAGCGCTTGCGGCGATGCCGCCTGCCTCGCATAAGCGGGCAGGCGCTCCAGCCCGTACTTCCAATCGTTGAAACCCGGACACCGGGCCGTGTCGCAAGGCGCAAAGCCGCCCTGCGCCGCCGGACGCCGCCGATCGAAGTACACGTAAGAAGACGGATTGGCCACGACATAGCGCATGTCCAGATCCCGCAGCGCATCGTCGCCGCGCGCGACGACCGCATAGCGCTGCACCACCTGGCCGCCGCCGGAATGGCCGGCCATCACGATGGCCTCGAGCGCGGGAAACCGCTCGCGCCGCGCCAGCACATCGAGCATGGCCTCGAGCACGTCGAAAGAACTGAGCGGCGCCGGGCCCGATGCCGCATCGCCGCCCATCCAGCCGGTCCAGTCCCAATGCAGCGTGTCGGGCGACAGGCGATGCGCCGCCACGTCGGCCGCGGCGAGAAACTGCGGCGCGATCAATACCGTATCGCGGCCCGCATCGCCGGCGGCATCGCGCGCCTGACCGGCAAGCTGGAAATAAGCATCGGCGTTGCGCAAACGGCCGTGGATCATGATCACCGCACGCCGGATTCCGGGATGCACCGCGCTCCAATCGCAGCTCGCATAAAAGGGCGCGAGGCCGCGGCCGCGCGCCGTCTCGACGGCCAATCGGCAAGGCGCGGTCGCGGCGACGGGCCGCTCGTTCGGTGCGCGCTCGTCGTTCTGCGGCAGAAATTCCGGCATGCTGCGCTCGGACACCCTCAGCGCGGCATCACCGGGCAAGCGCGGCGCCGCGCGGCACGGGCTGCGGATCGCGGCCCGCCTTCGAGAAGAAAACCATGGCCAGCGACACGAAGCCCGCGAAGATCAAATAGAACGCGGGCACGTAGGCATTGCCGGTCCAGTGCACGAGCGTGGAGTTCGTCAACGGCGCAAGCCCGCCGAACAGAATCACCGCGGTGTTGTACGACAGGGCAACGCCGACCGAGCGGTTTCTTACGGGAAACAGCGTGGCCAGCATGCCCGGATGCGCGCCGGACATCGCCGCCATGAACACCGTGGACACCATCTGCGCCATGAAAAGATGCGCCGGAGACGGCGACGCAATGACGAAATCGAACAGGGGATACGCGACCAGCATCCACAGGAGAGTGATCGGATAGAACAGGCGATACGCGCCGTAACGGTCGCACAGCCAGCCTCCGAGCGGGAACAGCCCGAGGTTGAGCACGCCGGAGACGAAGGCGCCGGCAAGCGCGACCGATAGCGGCAGATGCAGCTGCCGCTCGGCATAGATGGGCAGATAGGAATGCCAGACGTAGTTGGTCGCCGCGCCGACGATGATCACGCCCATGGCGCAGACCACGAGGGCCGTGTTGCCGCGAAAGAATTCCTTGACGGTCTGGCGCGCTCGAGGCTTGCCCTGCTCGCGCAGCCGCGCGAACTCCGGCGACTCGTCGACGCGGTGGCGTATGTAGAAACCCACCGGAGCGGCCAGCGCGCCGATCAGGAAAGGCACGCGCCATCCCCAGGAAACAAGCTGGTCGTGCGACAGATGGGTGGTCAGCAGCCAGCCCACGCCCGAGGACAGCAGCAACGCGAAGGCCTGCGACGACATATTGAAGCTGCCGTAGAACATCTTCCTGCCCGGCGGGGCATATTCGACCAGCATCGCCGAAGCCGTGGCGAACTGCCCGCCCACCGACAGGCCTTGCAGCACCCGCGAAAGCACGACGAGCATTGGCGCGGCTACGCCTATCGAGGCATAGGACGGCGTCAGTCCCATCAGCAGCGTGCTCGCGGCCATGGTGATGATCAGCAAGGAAAGCGCGCGCCGCCTGCCAGTGTGGTCCGCATAGATGCCGAACAGAATGCCGCCTATCGGCCGCACGACAAAGCCGATCGCAAAGGCCGAGAGCGTGAGCACCAGGGCGATGAACGGTTTGTCGGCCGGGAAGAACACCTGGGCGATGATCTTCGAGAAATAGCCGTAGACCAGGAAGTCGAACCACTCCAGGCCGCTGCCGATGACGGACGACACGATCGCGCGGCGCACCATGCGCGCGCTGAGGGCCGGATTCAATGTTTCTTGCATGTTTTCACTCCGAACGTGACCGCCAGCGCGCACGGCGAGGTCAGCATGCGCGCGCCATCGTGCCCGACGCCGGGCACCACATGAAGCTGCTGATTCAGACCCTGCGGGTGCCGCGCCAACAGGTAATGGAAGTAGGCTTGCCCTCGCGCGAGGCGATTGCCGCCCTGTGCCTCGGCCGCGCAACGGCGATCCAGGGCCGCCTGCCCGGGATCGGTGTCCCGGCCGCCGATCAAGTACGTCACGCGGCGCCGCGCATAGCCCGCTTCGAGCTGCGCGGGACTGCGGTCCTCCAGATAAGGCGGACGAGCCTGCATGCCGTACTTCCAGTTGTCGAAGCCCGGACAGGTCGCGGTATCGAACGGCGCGAAGCCGCCATGGGCAGTCGGACGCCGGGCATCGAAATACACATAAGAAGACGGATTGGCTACCACGTAGCTGACGGCGATGCCGGCTCGCACCAGCGCGTGCGCGCCGCGCGCGGCCACCGCGTAGCGCTGCACGACCTGCGCGCCGCCCGAGTGCCCGGCGAAGACCACGGACTTCAAATGCGGAAACAGGCGCCGGTCCGACAGGCGCCGGGCGATGGCATCGAGCACCGAGTAGGAGCTCAGGGCCGCGTTGTCCGCGGACGGCTCGCCGCCCATCCACGCGTTGCCCTTCCAGCGCAGCACGTCGGCCGGCAGATTCAGCGCCTTGGCATCTATCGTCGCGAGAAACTGCGGCGCGATCAGAAGCGTCGTGCCCGGGGCCGCGCCCGCCGCGGCGCGCGCCCGCTCGGCGGTGCGATAGTAGGCATCCGCGTTGCGCAGCTTGCCGTGAATCACGATCACGGCGCGCGCGATGCGCGGCTGGGGCACGCTCCAGTCCGCCGATAGATAGAGCGGCGCCTGGAACAGGCCGGCGGGCGTTGACAAGGACAGGCGCGCCGGCGCGACCACGGCGACGGGATGCAGCGGCGACGCGTAGACGTGTCGAGCGCAGGCCGCGCCGCTCGCCACGGTCGTCAGCGTCGCCGCGACGATGGCCGCCGCTGCACGCCGCCGGGTCGACCCCGCAAATCGGTTTTGCGCGTCTTGCCGCTCCACGATCGCCTCCTCGAATCATTGTTTGAAGCGATCGTAGGTGCGGTCATGGCAAATGTAAAATACCGGTTTTACTCACAATCCATATTTGAAAAATATGGCACACGCACACCCAGTGCGGCAGGAATGAGCCATGGAACTGCGTCATCTGCGCTACTTCCTTGTCGTTGCCGAAGAGGGTCAATTCACGCGCGCGGCGTCGCGCCTGGCCATGCAGCAACCCCCGCTGTCGCAGCAGATCCGCCTGCTCGAAACGGAGCTGGGCTTCGCTCTGTTCGAGCGCTTGCCTCGCGGCGTCGTGCTGACCGAAGCCGGCAAGGCCTTCGCGCAAGACGCGCAGCGCATCCTCGACAGTCTGCAGCAATCGGCCGAGAAGGCCGCGCGAATCGCGCGCGGCGAACTGGGCACCATCTCGATCGGACTCACGAGCTCCGCGGGCTTTCATCCGCTCACCATGGAACTGATCCGCGAATTCCGGCGGCGGCATCCCAATGTCGGCATAGACCTGACCGAGCTGAACGCGGCCGAGGTCAACGAGCAGCTTCTGCAAGGCCACGTGCACCTGGCCTTTCTGCGCAAGCCGGTGGCGCTGCCGCCCGAGCTGTCATTTCGGCTCCTGGACCAAGAGTCCATGGTCGCCGTTCTGCCCGAAGACCATCGTCTGCTGGCGCGCAAGCGCGGTCGGCAGCCGCAAATCGACTTGCATGCGCTCGCCCATGAAGACTTCATCCTGGTGCGCCGTCCGGGCGCGCCCGGCATGTATGCGGACATCATCGCCGCCTGCCGCAAAGCGGGCTTCCTGCCCAACGTGGTGCGCGAAGTGCCGCGCATGTTCTCGGGCCTCAATCTCGTATCGGCGGGCCTGGGCGTGACCCTGGTCCCGGCTTCCATGCAACAGCATCACCTTTCCGGCGTGGTCTACTGTCGCTTGCGCGAGCCCAACGCCCTGGCGGCTCCGCTCACCCTGGGCTTTCCCACCGCACGGTATGACGGTGCGGCCGGCTCAGGTGCGGCCGGCCGCTTCATCGACTTCGTCAAGCAGCGCCGCTGAACCGCGGCGGCAATCCAAACATGTACCCACAACGCACCCAGCCCGATTCCCTTCCTTCTTTGGACGCGGCCGCCGCAACGCACAGCGCCCACGTGGCGGCGCATCTGGCGCAGGCAATCGCGCAGGCCGGCGGCTGGCTGCCCTTCGACCGCTGGATGGCCCAGGCACTCTATGCTCCCGGGCTGGGCTACTACACGGCCGGCGCCGTCAAACTGGCCTCGCCGCGCGACGCGCAAGGCAAGGCGCTGCCGACCGGCGACTTCGTCACCGCGCCCGAACTCACGCCGCTCTTCGCCCATACCCTGGCCCGGCAGGCCGCGCAGATCCTGCAAGACACGCAGACTCGCGCCGTGCTGGAATTCGGCGCCGGCAGCGGCGCCCTGGCCGCCGGCGTGCTCGAAGAACTCGACCGGCTGGGCTTGGACGTGCAATACCGCATCCTCGAAGTGTCCGCCCATCTGCGTCAGCGCCAGCAGCAGCGCCTGGCCGCCTACGGCGCGCGCGTGCAATGGCTCGATGCCTTGCCCTAGCGCTTCGAAGGCTGCGTGCTCGCCAACGAGGTGCTCGATGCCATGCCCGTCACGCTCTTCGCCTGGGACGAGCAAGGCCACCTGATGGAACGCGGCGTGGCGCTCGGCGGCGACGGCGACTTCGCCTGGGCCGACAGGCCCGCCAATGATGAGCTCGCGCAAGCCGTCGCCGCCCGCATGCCGCCCCTGCCCGGCTATGCCTCCGAGATCAATCTGCAAGCCCGGGCCTGGGTGCGCGCCATGGGGCAATGGCTCGCGCGCGGCGCGGCGCTGCTCGTGGACTACGGTTTTCCGCAATCCGAGTACTACCATCCGCAGCGCACAGGCGGCACGCTCATGTGCCATCTGCGCCACCATGCTCACGCCGATCCTTTCGCGGCTCCGGGCCTGCAGGACATCACCGCGCACGTCGATTTCACCGCCATGGCCGACGCGGCCCTGGCCGGCGGGCTGGAGGTACTGGGCTATACCTCGCAGGCGCGCTTTTTGATGAACGCCGGCCTGTTGCAGATCCTGGGCCGGCAGGACGCCGGCGATGCCCAGGCCTATGCGCGGCTTGCCGCGCCCGTGCAGAAGCTGCTGTCCGAAGCCGAGATGGGCGAGCTCTTCAAAGTGCTGGCGGTGGGACGCGGCGTGGACGCGCCGCTCATCGGTTTCGCGCGCGGCGATCGGCGCGGCGGCCTTTAGGCTTTAGAAAAGCGCTTCACGCAAGCAGCGCTTGCAGCCGCGCCTGGCGCAGTGCCGCCTTGATGCGCGCCGGATCGCCCGCGCAGGCCTGCGCGATGGCACCGGCATCGATGCCGCGCACGGCATCCACCCAACGCCGCCACGCGGCCAGATCGGCCGACGCGCCGGCCACCGTCGCCGCCTGCAACAGCGCCATGAACCGGTCCGGCTTGCGCAGGGCATCGCACCGCTCGATCACGGCCAGGCGGCCTGGCGCATCCACCGTGCCGGGCAAGCCGCTCGACAACACCGGCAGCAGCTTTGCGTGATCCGCGCAATCGGCCGGCACGCGCAGGCGCTTGCCCAATGCCTCGCGTTGATCGCACTCGCGGCACAACAAGGCATAACGTACAGGCAAGGACAACGCCTGGGCCGCGGCGCGATCCACATCCACGCCGGCCCGGTCCGCCGCTTGCAACTCGGGCATCACCCGCGCCAGCGCGCCCGACTGCGCGAGCACATCCAGCATGCGCGACGGCGTTGCCGACATCAGTCCGCGCGACACTTCCTTCCACACCCGCTCGGCCACCAGGGCATCGGCCTCGCCGGCGTCGACCATGCGGCGGCACAAGGCCTTGGTCTCATCGGCCACGGCGAAATCCGTGAACCGCGCCATGAAGCGCGCCAGCCGCAGGATGCGGACCGGGTCTTCGGCAAAGGCCTCGCCCACGTGGCGAAACACGCGCGCATGCAGATCGGCCTGCCCGCCAAGGGGATCGATCAATGCGCCGTCGCGCGTGCGCGCCATGGCATTGACGGTGAAGTCGCGGCGGCGCAGATCCTGCTCCAGCGTGACATCCGCGCCCGTATAGAAAGTAAAGCCTTGATACCCGCGCCCCGATTTGCGCTCGGTGCGCGCCAGCGCGTATTCCTCTTTGGTGACGGGGTGCAGGAACACGGGGAAATCCCCGCCCACCGGCACGAAGCCGCGACGCGCCATGTCTTCGGGCGTTGCGCCCACCACGACCCAATCGCGATCGCCGGCAGGCAGGCCCAGCAGTTCATCGCGCACGGCCCCGCCCACGACATAAGCCTGCAGGCCCTCGGTGGCGGCGTCGCAAGAGGAGTCGATAGGGGTCATTGCGTATTGGAAGTGGCCAGCACCTGCGCGGGGTCGATCCGGCCCAGGCGTGCCTTGAGCGATTGCGGCCGGCCGGTAAAGAGCAGCGCGTAATACGTGGTGTTGGCCATCACCCGCTGCACATAGTCGCGCGTTTCGTTGAAGGGGATGGTCTCGGCGAAGATGGCGCCCTCGACCGGGTGCGTCAAGGCAGCGCGCCAGTTGCGCGGCCGGCCCGGGCCGGCGTTGTAGCCGGCCGAGGCCAGCAGCTCCGAACCGTCCAGCTTCTGCAGCACCATGTTCAGGTATTGCGTGCCCAGCTCGGTGTTCACTTCGAAGTCGTGCACGCTGGACGGATCGAAACCGGTCATGCCGATTTTCTTGGCCACCCACCGCGCCGTGGCCGGCATGATCTGCATCAGCCCCGCCGCGCCCACGTGCGAATGCGCGTCCGTCACGAAGCGCGATTCCTGGCGGATCAAGCCGTAGACCCAGGCCGGGTCCAGCGAAATCGCCAAGGCCTTGGCGGCCACCTTGCCGTCGAAAGGCGCGATATAGCGCTGCGTGAAGTCGAATTGAGATTGGGTCAGGTCGGACGTGTTGACCACCCGGTCGTAGATGCCCTCGGAACGCGCCAGCTCGGCCGCGGCCAGCAGTTGGCGGTCGTCCATGTCGCGCAGCGCGTAGTTCCATTCCGGCACGGCTTCGGCGCGCCAGCCCAGGCGGAACAGCTGCACGGCGCGTATCAGGCCGGGATTGCGGCGCGCCTGCGCCATTTCGTCGGCGGTCACCGGCGCCGCTTCGGGCGGCAAAGCGATGGCGCGTCCCAGCGCTTCGGCGGCCAGCTGGCCGTAGAAACCGAACCGGCCGGCGATGCTGGCATATCCCTGCCTGGCCGCTTCAACCTGACCCAACGCGGTCAGGCCGCGGGCTCGCCAGTACTCCCAACTGGGCTGGGCCCGCTGCCCGGGCGGCATCTGGTCTATGCAATCGACCACCCACTTCCAATCGATCTTCGCCGCGCGCAGGGCGCTGCGCACGCGCCAGGCCCGGCCCGTCTCGGTCAAGGGCGCATTGCCCAGTTCGCGATACCACCGGTCGGCGCGGTCGTCCTGCGCGTAGGCGGCCATCAAGGCATATTGGCTGCGCACCCAGGCCACTTCGTTCTTGGCCATATAGGGCTGCCACTGCGAGCGGAAATACGCGTCGGCCGTGTCCAGGTTCTGGCGTCCGATCCGCACCAGCGCGATCGAAACCAATGCCTTCTCGTTGCGGCCCACCACCGACTTGCTCCGATGCGCGAGCCACTTCATCGGATCTTTGAGCAGCACGTCCAGCGTCTTGACGTCCTGCGGTTCGAGCAGGTATCCGGCCAGGCGTCTGGCCTCGGGAATGCGGTTGTCCTCGATGGCCTCGCGCACCTGCGGCATGATCTGGTCCCAGCCCAGCACGCGGTCGGCCACCAGTTGGTCGTACAACTGCCAGCAGCTGTGCACGGGCCGGAAGATCGCCAGCGCCTGCGCGGCCGTCGCGCGCTGGCCCGTCATATGCTGCGCGTCGAGCCGGGCGCAAGCCACGGCCATGCTGGGGTTGACCGGTTCGCCCAGGCTCATCACCGCCTGGAAATCGCCGCGCGCATCCGCATCCAGAATCAGGTCTGCGCGCATCCGGTTGGCCAGATAGGTGTCGGGATAGGCCTGGATGAATCGTCGCGCCTGCCCGAACGCATCCGAGCCCGGCTGCGGATACGCCAGGCGGTAGCGCAGGAGCCAATACTTTGCGTACATGCCCAGCGGGTCGCTGTCCGCCTGCGCCGCGGCGGCTTGCAGCAGATTGGGCCATTGCGAACTGCCCTTGCCGTCGTGCGCGGCCACCAGGGCCTCGCGCGCGGGCGTATCGGGCGAAGGCGGCAAACCGGCCTGCATGGGCGGCGGCTGGATCGCGGCGTGAAAGATTTGCGGTGTACCCAGCGCGGCAACGGTCGAGGCGGCGGTCGCCGTCGCGGCCGGGCGGACCTGAGCCGGATCGGGCGCCGCCACGCTCTGCTGGGCATCGACCGACGAGCAGGAAGAAATGAACATGGCCAGCAGCGGCAGCCAGGGACGCGCATAGCGGACGACCCACGTCGAAGAGGTCCGGACCCTCGAAGCGGATTTCTGATAATGTGCCGTTTCGAGATCCCGCCGCATTGCCCTTCCTTGAAAAATTCCGAACAGAATACCGCAGCCGGGCTGCGCATGCGATTGAAAGAAACGCGTGCTTCCCTGCCCATATCCGAGCGTGAACGCGGTGCCCTGCTGATGCGCGCGCGGCTGTTCACCTGGCTCAACGCGGCCCGCGATGCGCTGGCCGCGTCGGGCCGCAAGCTTGCCTGTGTGGCGGCCTTCTGGCCCCTGGGCGACGAGCCCGATCTGCGCCCCCTGCTGGAGCAATGGGCGGACAGCGACGTGCAGGTCTGCCTGCCTTGTGTAAAAGGCCCCGGCCAGCCTTTGGTGTTTCGCGCCTGGACGCCCGATGCCCCCATGGCCGCCGGCGCGTACGGCATCGCCGAGCCCACCCAAGGCCCGGACTGCCAGCCCGACGTGATCCTCGTCCCCACCTTGGGCTACACCGATCGCGCCGACCGCCTGGGTTATGGCGGCGGCTATTACGACCGCACGCTGGCCGCCCTGGAGCAGGCCGGCCACGACTGCATCGCCATCGGCATTGCCTGGCACGAATGCCGCCTGCCCGAAGACTACGAGCCGGCCTCGCATGACCGGCGCCTGGACGCCGTCCTCACACCCGAGGGCTGGGTGCCGCGCGCGCCGCTGCAGGCCGGCCCTCCGGCGGGCAAGTCGCGCATCATGCGCTTTATCTTCGGCTGAACCGGCCACGAACAAAAAGGGCCGGGCTTGTGCCCGACCCTTTTAAGCGTGCAATCGACGCGGCTCTCTATTTGCCTGTCAGCGCCTGCCAGATCCCCAGCGTGGCATCGGCCTGGTTCAGCGTGTAAAAGTGCACGCCCGGCGCGCCGCCTTCGAGCAGGCGTTCGCACAAGCGCGTCACCACATCGTGGCCGAAGGCGCGGATCGAAGCCCTGTCGTCGCCGAACTCGGCCAGGCGCAGGCGTATCCAGCGCGGCACTTCGGCGCCGCAGGCATCGGAGAAGCGCAGCAATTGGCTGGAGTTGGTGATGGGCATGATGCCCGGAACGATGGGCACGCTCACGCCCGCCGCCTGTGCCCGCTCGACGAAGTCGAAATACGCGTCGGCATTGAAGAAAGACTGCGTGAGGGCCGAATCGGCGCCGGCCTTGATCTTTGCGGCGAAGTGCCCGAAATCTCTCGCGGCAGCGCG
>CALGFL010000521.1 GCA_937881145.1 uncultured Bordetella sp. | reverse complement strand
CTTTCCCTACAGGACGCTCTTCCGATCTCGGCGCCATGCTGGCCTGCCTGGGCGGCGTGCTGTGGGGCATGTACCAGCAAGCCGTCGTTCCCGAGCTGGGCGCGCAGGTCAACATCCTCATCTTCATCGTGATCATGATCGGCGGCATGGGCTCGACCCTGGGCTGCCTGATCGGCTCGCTGCTCGTGGGCCTGATGGCCAACTACACGGGCTTCCTGATGCCCAAGGCCGCGCTCTTTTCCAATATCGCCCTGCTCATCGTCATCCTGATGTGGCGCCCGCAAGGCGTCTATCCGGTCGCGTCGCGCTGACCTCCTTTCCTGCGATCCGTCCATGCCCCGCATCCTCTCCGGCGATCTTCCCCGCAGCCGCATCTTGGCGGCACTATTGATGCTGATCGTGATCGTGCTGGCGGTCTCGCCTTTTGTCTTTCCCGGTCCGCGCGCCCTGGCTGTCGCGGGCAAGGTGCTGGTGTTCATCGTTCTAGTGGCCAGCTATGACCTGTTGCTGGGCTACACCGGCATCGTCAGCTTCGCCCACACCATGTTCTTCGGCATCGGCGCCTACGGCGTGGCCATCGCCAGCACCGCCATGGGCACGGGCTGGACCGCCATCGCGCTGGGCACGGGCGCCGCACTGCTGCTGTCGCTGGTGCTGGCCGCCGCCATCGGTCTGGTCAGCCTGCGAGTGCGCGCGATCTTCTACGCCATGATCACGCTGGCCATCGCGGCGGCGTTCCAGACGCTGGTGTCGCAGCTGTCCGACCTGACCGGTGGCGAGGACGGCCTGAGCTTCGGCGTGCCGCGCCTGCTGAGCCCGGCTTTCCGGCCGTTTCCGGGCCGCGTGTTCGGCGTCGCGGTGGACGGCCGCCTCATCGGCTACTACCTGCTGTTCCTGGTGTGCACGGCCCTGTTCCTGGTCTTGCTGCGCGTTGTCAACTCGCCCTTTGGCCGGGTGCTGCAGGCCATACGCGAGAACGCCTTTCGCGCCGAGGCCATCGGCTTTCGCACCGTGGTCTACCGCAGCGGATCAAACGTGCTGGCCGCTGCCTTCGCCACGCTGGCGGGCGCGCTGTATGCGCTCTGGCTGCGCTACAACGGGCCGGACACGACCCTGTCTTTCGAGATCATGCTCAACATCCTGCTCATGCTGGTGATCGGCGGCATGGGCACTCTGTACGGCGCCGTGCCGGGCGCGGCGATTTTCGTGCTGGCGCAAAGCTATCTGCAGGACGGCCTGCGCCTGCTGCATCACGCGCTGTCCGGCTTCGGGCCCGCCGCGGCTTTTTTCCAGCCCGACCGCTGGCTCTTGTGGCTGGGGCTGCTGTTCGTGCTGTCGGTCTATTACTTTCCCACCGGTATCGCCGGCCGCCTGCGCGAGCGCGAGAGGTAAGACCCTCGCGCCCCGCCGCAAGCCGCCGCCGGCTGCAGCGCTCTTCTTATAGCCTGCCCTGCACGGCCGATTCGAATATCGCGGCGTAGCCCGCGGCATCGAAGGCGATCGGATTGCTGCCGGCGGAACCATCGACCACGGCCATTTCGCCGACACGCCTGGCTTCATGCGCCTCGATGCCGATGTCGGCCAGTTTGTGCGGAATGCCGATCGATTCGCGCAAGCCCAGCACCCAATCCATGAAACCCTTGAAGCTGGCCGAGGGCAGGTTCAGGTAGCGCGCCAGGGCCACGATCCGGTCGTCGATGGCCGATTCGTTGGCGCGCAGGACATAGGGCATCAGAATCGCGTTGAGCATGCCGTGGTGCGCGTCGTACAGCGCGCCCAGGGGGTGCGCCAAGGCATGCATGGCGCCCAGGCCGCGCTGGAAAGCCGTCGCCCCCATCGCCGAGGCCACGAGCATCTGCTGTCGCGCCTCCAGGTCCTTGCCGTCGTTCACCGCGCGCGGCAGATAGTCCTTGATGAGGCGCATGCCTTCGACCGCGATGCCGACCGCCATCGGGTGGTAGAACGGCGAGGAGTAGGCCTCCAGGTTGTGCGAGAGCGCATCCATTCCGGTCGCGGCGGTCAGTTTGGCGGGCAGGCCCGTCGTCAGCTCGGGGTCGAGAATCACCACCGCCGGCAGCATGCGCGCATGGAAGATGATGCGCTTGACGTGCGCAGCTTCGTCGGTGATGACGGAGGCGCGACCCACTTCGGAGCCGGTGCCGGCCGTGGTCGGCACGGCCACCACGGGCACCATGCCATCCACGTTCACGCGCAGGTAGTTGTCGCCCACGTCCTCGAAATCCCACAAGGGGCGCGCCTGCCCCGCCATCAGGGCGATCGCCTTGGCGGCATCCAGCGCCGAGCCGCCGCCGAACGCGATCACGCCGTCGTGCCGCCCATCGCGCAGCGCACGTACGCCGTCGTCGACGTTGGCGCCGGTAGGGTTGCCCTTGATGTGATGGAACAGGCCGCAAGGCAGGCCCGCGGCCTCGCAGGCCGCGCGCGCCGCGGCCACCATGGGCATGCCGGCCAGCCCGGGATCGGTCACCAGCAACGGGCGCTTCATGCCCAGGCTTTTGCACCAGTCGGGCAGTTCGGCGATGCGCCCGGGGCCGACTTTCACCGCGGTCGGGTAATTCCAATTGACGCAAGCTGGC
Source organism: uncultured Bordetella sp. (assembly GCA_937881145.1). Taxonomy (GTDB): domain Bacteria; phylum Pseudomonadota; class Gammaproteobacteria; order Burkholderiales; family Burkholderiaceae_B; genus Bordetella. Next base: position 887 of record CALGFL010000521.1, on the reverse strand, counting down.
TTCATAACACTCATCCTCGGCAAACGATCGGGTTGGACGCGTCAGAGCGCGCGCAAATGGAAGGACTTGGGCTGCGTCAGGTGTTCATAGCCGATCACCGACAGCGAAGCGCCGCGCCCGGTATTTTTCACGCCGGTCCAGGCCAGCGCCGGGTCCAGGTAGTCGCACCGGTTCATGAAGAACGTTCCGGTCGCCACGCGATCGCCGATGCGCACCGCGGCCTCTTGGTCACGGGTGAACACGGCGGCGCTCAAGCCATAGGGGCTGTCGTTCATCCACCGGATCGCCTCGTCGTCGTCCTTGACCGGCATGATGCCCACCACCGGGCCGAAGCATTCGTCGTTCATCACCGTCATGCCGTGGTCCACGTCGACCAGCAGGGCCGGCGCCATATAGGCCGTGCCGGCGCGCGCGGCCGGGAACAGGCTTGCATCGATGAGGTTGCGCGCGCCGCGCGCGACGGCATCGTCCACGATCTTGCGCACGCCATCGGCGGCCGACAGACGCACCAGCGGGCCGAGCGTGGTCTCCTTCTGCATCGGGTCGCCCACCACATACTGCTGCGTCAGCGCCACCGCCTGCTCGACGAACGCGCCGTACAGCGACTGCGCCACGTAGATGCGCTGGATGCCGCAGCACGATTGCCCGGAATTGAAGAAGGCGCCGTCGACCAGCGTCTCCACCGCATGATCGAGCTTGGCGTCCGCGCGCACATAGGCCGGATCGTTGCCGCCCAACTCCAGCCCCACGCCGATGAACCGGCCGGCGGCCGTTTGCTCGACCATACGCCCGCCATTGACCGACCCCGTGAAAGACACATAGCCGACCTCGGGCGCGGCGATGAGCCGCCGCGTCCGACTCGGGGTCTTCGGCGTCGGCGCCGTCGG
>CALGFL010000520.1 GCA_937881145.1 uncultured Bordetella sp. | reverse complement strand
GCGCCACCGCCTGGCTAAGCGGGGGTTCGATTGGCCGGGCGGCGGCCAGCAGCAGCTGGTTGTTGTGGCTGCGCTGATGCGCGGCGAGGCCTTCGGGCCAGGCGGGCAGCGGGCCGGCATAAGGGCCCACCATCGTGGTGCGGCCGTGGATCCAGGCGTCGCTGGCCTGCATGCCCGAGGTGTCGCCGGCGTAGAGCCTTCGCGCGACTTCGGCCAGGCCGCTGCCCAGCGCGCAGACTACGCCCGGACGGCTCAGCCAGGTAGGAGATGCCGCCGCATTCATTGCTGATCCTTCAACGGCGACACCAGCCAGCTCGTGCCGTCGGCCTGGGTGATGGTGAAGGCGCTTTGCGGTGCGGGCGGCGCGGGCCAGGCCACCGTCCAGAGGGGCGCGCAGTCGCTGCCGCCGCTGCCCAGGAACAGGCGCACGCGGCGCCCGTCGGGCAAGGTCCGGACGCGCCAGGTATCGGGGCCGTACGCGGAATCGAGCTGGCCTTGCGGCATCCAGGCGAAGATCAGCTCGGCGAACAGGGCGCGGGCCGGCGCATTGGGCGGCAGCAGGCCGTCGCTGTGCCACGCGCCGTTTTGCAACAGCTGGCGCGCCAGGGGCACGCCCAGCGGATCGAAGAGCGACCAGCGGCTGGCCGGGCCGATTTGCTGGGCCACGAGCATGCGATCCAGATTGGGCCGGCCCGCGGCGCGTTCGACGACGTGGGCCTGGCGCGGCAGGCCCAGATCCAGGCCCGCATCGTTCTGCGGCACAGGCGGCGCGCTCGTGCAGGCGCCCAGCAGGAGCGCGAGCAGGGGTAGCGCCTTGCGCGGCCGGAGAAGGGAAAACCGTATGTTCATGTGCGTCAATTCGCGGCGGATGGGCGGCAGAGTTCGGCCAGCATGCGCAGGCGGCGCCGGGGCTCGGCCACGAACGGGTTGTTCGTGTCCCAGGCATAGCCGGCGAGGATGGAGCTGATCATGCGCTTGACCTCGGGCTGGGCCTGTTCGTAGAACACCACGTCCTGGAAGACGCCTTCGTACCAACCCTGCACATAGGCGCGGAAGGTATCCACGCCCACCATCAGCGGCTGGGCGAAATCGGCATCCCAATCGACCTTTTCGCCGGACAGCTGGCGATGCAGGGCATCGGCGGCGAGCTTGGACGATTTGAGCGCGATCGTGACGCCCGAGGAGAAGACCGGATCGAGGAATTCGGCGGCGTTGCCCAGCAGGGCGAAGGACGGGCCGTGCAGGCGCTTGACCGCGGCAGAATAGCCGCCGATGACGCTGGCCGGCGTGTCCCAGACGGCATTGCGCAGCACCTTATCGAGATTGGGGGCGGCGTGGACCCATTGCTTGAGTATGTCGTCGGCCGAGGCCGAGGCATTGTCGAGCAGCGCCACGTCGCCGACCACGCCGAGCGAAGCGCGCCCGTTGGAAAACGGGATCAGCCAATACCAGATGTCGCGGTGTTCGGGATGCACGCTGACGAGGATCTTGCCCCGGTCGAACTCGCCGTCCGCCATGTGGTCCTGGACGTGCGTGAAGATGGCCTTGCGCGGCAGCATGTCCGAAGGCTGTTCCAGATCCAGCAGGCGCGCCAGGACGCGGCCGTAGCCGCTGGCGTCCAGCACGAAGCGGGCCTGGATCGATTTCGATTCGCCGCTCGCCAGGTCGCGCACCTGCAGCTCGGCGCCCTGGTCGGTGAAATTGCCGGCCGTCACTTCTTGCTGGAAGCGCACTTGCACCCCTTGCCGCGCGGCTTCGTCGGCCAGTATCTGGTCGAAGCGGGCGCGCTGCACCTGGAAGGTGGTGCCGGGGCCGGGGCTGAATTTGTCGCGAAAGTCGAAGTCCGTGTAGCGATCGCCCCAGGCGAAAGCCGCGCCGTTCTTGACCTGGAAGCCTGCCGCCTGCACGGCCGGCATCATGCCCGCTTCTTCGACGAACTCCAGGCAGTGCGCCAGCAGGCTTTCGCCGATGGAAAAGCGCGGAAAGGTCTGCCGCTCGAGCACCAGCACGTCGTGGCCTTTGCGCTTGAGCAGCGCGGAGGCGACGGCACCGGCGGGACCTGCGCCGATGATGACGATTTCATGGGTTTGCATCTTGGTGCGATTCCTTGTCGGAGAAGGTGAGCCAGGGTGCGATCAGGAGGCAGAAGATGATGCCCAGCGTGACGGTCAGGCCGAAATTGGCGATGGCCGGCGTGCCACTGAGAGCGAGCAGGCCGAAAGAAAACAGGGTACAGCTTGCGGCCAGCATAATGCCCACCAGGCTGGCTTGCGCGCCGGCGATGCGCTCGTAGATGAAGACAGCGTAGTCCACGCCGATGGCCGAAACCAGCAGCAGGCCGAAGATACTGAAGAGCGTGAGCGGCTGCCCCAGCCAGCCCAGCGCGGCGAGCGTGCAGCAGGTCGCGGCCAGGGGCACGGCCAGGATGCGCCAGGTCGCATGCCGTCCCAGCGTGGCCAGCAGGATCAGGGCGGCCAGGACATACGAGGCCAGCTTGAGCAACGCGGCTTCGATGCGAGTGGTGGTGAACATGTGGTTCAGTTCGCGGTTCTGGTCCACCAGCGTTACGCCGGGAATGCCGGCCGCGATGCCGGTGAGCACGGTCGCGTCGGGCAGGCCCTGCAGGGTGACGATGCCGGCCGATTGCCCGTCGTGCCGGCCCAGCCAGAGGCCGCGCCAGGCTTGGGCCTGCGGGCCGGAGAGGGCGGCGGCGATGTCCATCGCGGGCAGGGCAGCCAGCGTCTTGAGCTCGGCCTGGATGGCGGCAACGGGTATGCCCGCCTGCTGGAAAGCCTGCCAGGGCCGGTCTTGCGCGGCGAGTTCGGCCAGGCGCGCTTGCGTCCGCCGCTGCTCGGCGACGGGCGCGACCAGTTGGCTCAGCGACAGATAAGAGGCCAGCTCGTGCCTGGCCTTGAGCGGCTCCAGCACGGCGTCGACCTGGGACGTGCGGCGCAGCAGTTCATCGTCGCTGCCGGCGCGCACCAGGAAGAACTGGCTGGTGGGCATGAAGCCCGTGATCTCGCCAATCTCGCGGGCCTGCTGGACAAGCGGCGTGGGCAGGGACACCCAGAGTCGCAGATCGTCACGCAGATCCAGCCGTGTAATGCCGGCGGCGCAGAGCAGCGCGGCGGCCAGGACGATCAACCGCCGGGCCCGGCGCCGATCGCGCAGGGCCCGGATGGCAGCCAGCAGGCGATCGGCTCCGCGCGCCAGCGCCGGCCGGGGCCGGGGCTGCCAGCGCTCGAACCAGGCGGGCATCTGGCAGACCGTGCAGGCATAGGCGCCCAGCAGGCCCGCGGTGGAAAAGACCGAGATCTGCGTCAGCGCGGGAAAGGGCGTGAAGACCAGCGCGACATAGCCCACCAGACTGGCGGCCAGGCTGATGGTCAGGCCCGGCAGCACGCGGCGCATGACGGGCCAGGCTTGCCAGTCGGCAATGCCGTAGCTCTTGCCCAGCCAGTGCATGGGAAAGTCGACCACAAAGCCGATGAGGCTGGCGCCCACGACCAGCGTCAGCACGTGGATCTGGCCGAAGACCGCGACGCAGGCGACGAAGCCGGCCAGAAAGCCCGCGGCAGCCGGCACGAAAGCCAATAGCGCCCGCCAGCGCCGCAGCGCCAGGAGCAGCACCAGCACGATGCCCAGCACCGAGCCCGCGCCGATGAGGCTGCTCTCGCGCACGGCCTGCCGGCGTCCGGCATCGGCAAACAGGGCGCCGCCGGTCATGAGCAGCCTGGCCTGATGCGCCTGCAGGTCCTGCGCGGCCTGGCGCATGAGCGCCGCGATTTTCTGCGGACTCTTCTGATCGAAAGCGTTGCCCAGCGTATCGGCGCGCACCATGACCCAGGTCCAGCCGTCGCGCTCGGCCTGCAGCGTGCCGCTGGCCGTGTCGAACTGCACGGCGCCGCCGG
>CALGFL010000519.1 GCA_937881145.1 uncultured Bordetella sp. | reverse complement strand
TGGTCTTGACCAGTTCGTAGGGCGCTTCGAGCTTGTCGATCTTGTCTGCTTGCAGGACGACGGTTTCGCCATCTTGCTCGGCGCGCACACCCATCAGGCGCAGCAGCTTGAGCATGGTGTTGGTGTCGTTCAGCGCCGGCACGTTGGCCAGGCGCACCGAGTCGGCCGTGAGCAGACCGGCGCAGAGAATGGGCAGGGCCGCGTTCTTGGCGCCGGAGACGACGACTTCGCCCTGGAGCCGGCGGCCGCCGGTGATGCGCAGCTTGTCCATCAATCACCCGCCTTGGCGTATTCGCCGGGGGTGAGGGTGCGCATCGACAGCGCGTGGATTTCGGCCTTCATGCGGTCGCCCAGCGCGGCATAGACGAGCTGGTGGCGGGCGATGGGGCGCTTGCCATCGAAGGCTTTGCTGACGATGACGGCTTCGAAGTGCGAGCCGTCGCCGGTGACCTCGATGTGTTCGCAGGGCAGGCCGGCGGCGATGTAATCGCGCACCTGTTCGGGAGTGGGAAGCATGGACGAGTCCTGTGCGTGTAGGTATCAGTGACGGAGCTTGTAGCCGCTGGCCAGAAGACGCAGCGCGATCAGCATGAGCGCGGCGAAGACGCCGGCCACGACGGCCAGGCTGTGCCAGGGCGACACGTCGGACACGGCGAAAAAGCCATAGCGAAAGCCGTCGATGGTGTAGAAGAGCGGGTTCCAGTGCGACACGGCCAGCCAGAAGGGCGGCAGGGTATGGATGGAGTAGAACACGCCGGACAGAAAGGTGGCCGGCATGATGAGAAAGTTCTGGAAGGCCGAGAGCTGGTCGAATTTTTCCGACCATAGGCCGGCGATCAGGCCCAATGTGCCCATGATGCCGCAAGACAGGAGGCCGAAGACCAATACCCACAAGGGTTGCGCCGGCATGAGGGGCGCGAAGTACAGGGCCGTCAGCCACACGCACAGGCCCACCGCCAGGCCGCGCGCCACGGCAGCCAGCACATAGGCGCCGAAGATCTCGTAGTGCGACATGGGCGGCAGCAGGATGAACACCAGGTTGCCCGACATGCGGCTTTGGATGAGCGACGAGGACGGGTTGGCGAAGGCGTTCTGCAGCATGCTCATCATCATCAGCCCCGGGATGAGGAAGGCCGTGTAGGGCACGCGGCCGTATACCAGCGTGTGGCCTTCGAGCACGTGGGCGAACACCACGAGATAGAGCAGGGCGGTGATGACGGGGGCGGCGACGGTCTGGAAGGCGACCTTCCAGAAGCGCTGCAGCTCTTTGCGCAGCAGCGTGGGAAAACCCAGGCCGGCTTGCATCTGGGGTTGGAGCATCGGCGCGGGCTGCGCGGCGGGTATGACGGGAGGGTTCATGCCGCGATCTCCCGCGCTGCCGGATCGAGCGGGTCTTCGTGCATGATGCGCACGAAGGCGTCTTCGAGGTCTTCGCCGCCCACGCGCGCCAGCAGGGAGGCCGTGGTGTCCAGCGCCACCAGCCTGCCGCGCTTGAGCATGGCGATGCGGCCGCACAGTTCTTCGGCTTCTTCGAGATAGTGGGTGGTCAGCATGATGGTGTGGCCGGCGCGGTTCAGGCGCGAGATGAACTGCCACAGGGAATGGCGCAGATCCACGTCCACGCCGGCGGTGGGCTCGTCCAGCACGATGACCGGCGGACGGTGCACCAGGGCCTGCGCCACCAGCACGCGCCGCTTCATGCCGCCCGACAGGGCGCGCATATTGTTGTCGGCTTTGTCGGACAGGCCCAGGTTGTGCAAGATCTCGTCGATCCAGTCGTCGTTGTGGCGCAGGCCGAAATAGCCCGACTGGTTGCGCAGCGTCTCGCGCACCGTGAAGAAGGGGTCGTAGACCAGCTCTTGCGGCACTACGCCCAGGGCGCGCCGCGCCGCCTTGTAGTCGGCTACGACGTCGTAGCCGCAGACGCTGGCCTGGCCTTGGCTGGCGCGGGCCAGGCCGGCCAGGATGGAGATCAGCGTGGTCTTGCCCGCGCCGTTGGGGCCCAGCAGGCCAAAGAATTCGCCCGGCTCGATGCGCAGGCTGACATCGTCCAGGGCCTGCAAGCCCGGGCTGGCAGGCTGGCCCAGCCATTTGCGCCACCCGCGCGGGCGCGACGGGTAGATTTTGGAGATGTGTTCGAGATTGACGGCGGCGGACATGACGGATCTGCAGCCCAATCCGGCGGATTGGGCTGGAAAAGAGCGAATTTCACATTATATAAGGGTGAAAATCCGGTCAGTTGCCGCTGTTGCGCGCGTTGAGCGCCTTGATCAGGCCGTCGATGCCGCTTTGCTCGATCTGCTGCGCGAACTGGTTGCGGTAGTTCTGGATCAGCCAGACCGCCTCCACGTTCAGGTCGTAGATCTGCCAGCCCTGCGGGCCTTTGCCCAGTCGATAGTCGACTTCGACGGGCTGGGCATTGGTGCTGGCGGTGATGGTCGTGCGCACGACGGCATCGTCGCCCTGAACGTCGTTGGAGCGCTTGGGCAGCAGGCTGATCTTGGTGCTCGGGTCCACGCGGGTGAGCGCGCCGCTGTAGGTGCGGATCAGGGTGCCGCGAAAAGCGCGCGCCAGGTCGGTGCGCTGCTGCGGGGTGGCCTGACGCCAATAGCGGCCGGCGGCCAGCCGCGTGGTCTTCTCGAAATCGATATAGGGCAGGACGTATTGGTCCACCACCTTGTTGATGCGCGCGATGTCGCTTTCCTGGGTGGAACCGCCGGCCTTGAGCGCGGTCAGGGCCTGATTGGCGACGATGAGCACGAGCTGGTCGGGCGGACCGTTGGGGTCGGGTTTGGCCGTCTGGGCCTGGGCGGCGACGGCCACGCAGGCCAGGGCGGCTGCGCACAGCAGGCGTTTGAGCAGGTTGGGGAAAAGGGACAGCATGAAAACTCCTTACTTGGCCGGCGCGGCAGGCGCGGCGGATGGGGACGGCGCCGCGGGGGGAGCCGTTTCGTCCTCATCGTTGTAGTTGGGCAGCGCGTCGGTATTGGGCTTGTTGCCGCGAACCATGGCCGCGCGACGCTGCAGGTAGGCATCGCGCACGAAACTGTAGGGATCGAGCGCGGTCTGGTCGATGGTGTTGGTCGCGCCGAGCAGGCTGGCCCGCTTGTCGACGAAAGTCAGGCCGTAGAGCGAATTGCGCAGGCCCACGTTGTGGATATTGTTTAGCGCCAGCGGATTGCCGAACCAGTCGGCGGTGATGCCGACGCCGTCGCGCACCGAGCTCGGCCCGAGCAAAGGCAGCACCAGATACGGCCCTTGATGCAGGCCCCATACGCCCAGTGTAGTACCGAAGTCGCTGGGGATCTTGGGGTCGCCGGTGCGCGAAGCGATGTCCAGGCAGCCGCCCAGACCCATGGTGGTGTTCAGCATGAAGCGGCCCCACATGTTGAAGGCGTCCAAGCCGCGCTCTTGCAACATGAGGTTGATGCCGCCCCAGACGTCGCCCAGGTTGCTGAAGATGTTGTGCACGCACGACTGCACCGGATCGGGAACGACCGTGGAATAAAGCGTGGCCACGGGCCGGATCATCAGGTGATCGACCGTGTCGTTAAAGTTGTAGACGCCGCGGTTGAACCCTTCCCAGGGATCGCGGGAGTCGGGATGCGAAGGCGCGGCGCAGCCGGCCATCAGGGCGCAGGCCAGGCCCGCAGCGGCAAAACGAGAGGTCAGGGGCATGCTCATGGCAACTGTTGTTATTGGTGCGCGCCGCCAGGCCCGCTATTGCCGGGGGTACTGGCGGTGCCTTGTTTGTCGGCAGTGTTGTACAGGAACTTGCTGATCAGGTTCTCGAGCACGACCGCGCTTTGTGTATAGCGGATTTTTCCGCCCGCCGCAAAATTCTGATCGTCGGCGCCGGCGGTCAGGCCCACGTACTGTTCGCCCAGCAGGCCGGACGTGAGAATGGAGGCCGAGCTGTCCTTGGGAAACCGATAGGCCGCGTTCATGTCGAGCGTAACCGTGGCCTGAAAGCTTTTGTTGTCGAAATCGATGGCGGCCACGCGGCCCACCACCACGCCGGCGCTCTTGACCGGCGCGCGCACCTTCAGGCCGCCCACGTTGTCGAAGGCGGCGGTCAAGGGGTAGGTGGGCGCGAACGAGAAGCTGCTCATGTTGCCGGCCCGCAGCGCCAGGAACACCAGCGCGGCGGCGCCCAGCAGCACAAAGAGGCCTACCCAGAAATCGGTTTTTGTCTTGGACATGATTGTTCTCTAACCTCCGAACATGAGGGCCGTCAGCAGGAAATCCAGACCCAGCACGGCCAGCGAGCCTACCACCACGGTGCGGGTGGTGGCGCGCGCCACGCCTTCGGGCGTGGGCTGAGCGTGCCAGCCTTCGTACAAAGCCACCAGTGTCACGGCGACGCCGAACACCAGGCTCTTGAGGACGCCGTTGGCCACGTCTTGCCAGACGTCCACGCCGCCTT
>CALGFL010000518.1 GCA_937881145.1 uncultured Bordetella sp. | reverse complement strand
CCATCGCCATGGTGTTCGCGGTGAATTGGCCCGGACAGGCGCCCGCGCCCGGCGTGCATTGCTTTTCGATCGATTCGAGCGTCTCGCGCGTGATGTCGCCGCGCTGTGCCGTGCCCACCGCCTCGATCGTGGTGAGCACCGTGGCCTGCCGGTTGCGCATCGCCACGCCGGGGATCTGCCCGGGCGCGACGCCCGGCAGCATGGCGCCGCCGAACAGGAACACGCCGGGCAGGTTGACGCGCGCCAGGCCCATGAGCATGCCGGGCAGCGATTTGTCGCAACCGGCCACGCCCACCAGCGCGTCGTAGCCGTGGGCGCGCACGAACACCTCGACGCTGTCGGCCACGATCTCGCGCGACACCAGGCTCATGCGCATGCCGGCGTGATTCATCGAGATCCCGTCGGTCACCGAGATCGCCGTGCCGCGTATCGGCACGCCGCCGCCGGCCGCCACACCCAGCCGCACATTGTCGGAGACCTGGTTCAGGGACATCGAGCACGGGGCGTTCTCGCCGTAGGTATCGACGATCGCCACGAACGGCTTGCGCATGGCCTCTTCGTCCATGCCGGTGGAGCGCAGGAACGCCCGGTGCGGCGCGCGCGTCAACCCTTCGACGATGGTGCGCGAACGGTGTTTGTGTAGATTCTTGCCCATCGGTGATGGTCCTCCGTCTGTGTTCAGCCCGGGCTAGCCGCCGTTGAGCAGCAAGCCGTTTTCCATTGCGATCACTTGTCCGGTGAGCGCGGGCGCGTGCGCGGCGATGAACCATGCCAGATCCGCCACTTCGGACGGCTGCGACACGCGCTTGAGCGCGGAAGCTTCGGTCAGCCGCGCGATGACGCCTTCGTAGTTGTCCGCGTCGAGCACGCGCTGCAGCAGGCCCTCGTGCACCATCCCCGGCGCGACCGCGTTCACACGGACGTGCGGCGCCAGGCTGCGCGCCAGCGACAGCGTAAGGGTATTGACCGCGCCCTTGGACGCGGCATAGGCAATCGACGAGCCCGTGCCGTTGAGCCCGGCAAGCGACGAAATATTGATCACGCTGGCGCTGCGCTGCGCCGTCGCCGCTGCGCACAGCCATGGCGTGGCCGCGCGCGTCATCTGGAACATGCCGATGAGATTCACGCGATAGACGCGCTCGAACTCCATGTCGTCGATTCCCGCGAGATCCGCGTGAGGCACGAAGCGGGTGGTTCCCGCGCAATTGATCAGGACGTCGATGCGCCCCCAGTGCGCCGCGACTTCGTCGACGGCGCGGCGGCAATCCTCGTCGACGCCGACGTCGGCGTCGAACACGAGCGTGGACGCGCCCTCGCCGCGGCACGCGGCCTGCGTGGCGAGCGCCGCCGGGCGCGTGCCGTCGTCGAAATTGCCGATGGCCACCGCCCAGCCTTCGCGCGCGAAGCGCAGCGCGCAGGCCGCACCGATGCCGGTGGCCGCCCCCGTGATCAGGCAGACCGGTTGCCCGGGAACTTGCATCATGGCCTGCGCAGGGCCGTCGCTCATGCCTGTCTCCTGGATTTCTTGTATGCGCCGGTGCGTCGCCGCCTTGCGCTTATGCGTTGTCGGTTCAACGCGCCACGCCTGGTTATACTGATTGGGTAATGCCCAGGATTCGCGGTGAACCGCCATTCGCACAGATTAGGCAGCACTTGTGCCGCACGGCAAATCACTTTTTGGGCGCAAGTCATAACCAAATGGTTATTCCGATCGAAAGCACAATGCCAGGCCGCAACAGCGATCCGATCGAGCAGTTCTTCCGCGGCGGGCTGAAGCTGTCCCATCTGCGCATTCTCGTCAGCCTGGCCGAACTGGGTCAGGTAACGCGCGTGGCGGCGGCCTTTCACGTGACGCAGCCCGCCATTTCCAAGCAGATCGCCGAAATCGAAGAAGCGCTGGGCGTGCAGATCGTGCGGCGCCTGGGCAACGCGGTCGAATTGACAGGCATCGGCAGGGCCCTGGTCGAGCACGGCCGTGCGATCCTGCGGCACATCGAACTTGCGCGGCGCGATGTCAGCGCGCTTGCGGCAGGCACCGGCGGGCATGTGCGCGTGGGCGCGGTCGTGACCATACCCGAGCCGATCATCGCCAGCGCGGTGGGGTTGTTTATGCGCCGCGCCCCCGCGGCGTCGTTTTCATTTGTCGAGGCGACGCTCGATCGGCTGATCAAGCTGCTCGACGACGGCGGGCTCGACATCGCCCTGGGTCGCAACCACCTCACCGGTGTCGAAATGCGGCTGCGGCAAGAATGCCTGTACCGCGAGCCGTTCGTCTTCGTGTCCGGCGTCGGTCATCCTTTAGGCCACCCCGAGCGCGCGGTGCGCTGGGAAGACCTGCGGCCGTACCGGTGGATCGTGCCGCTGCGCGGCTCGCCGGCCTACATGACGCTCGCCGACACCTTGGGCGCGCACGAAATCGTGTTTTCCGGCAGCGATGTCGAATCCAGTTCGCTTGCGCTGAACATCACACTGATCAAAAGCGGCGATTTCCTCGCGATACTGCCGCTGTCGATCGCGCGCAGCCACATGATCCGCGGAACCATGCGCGTCCTGCCTCTGCCGCCGCTCGAAGCGCTGGGCGAGGTCGTCGCGTATCGGCGCATCGATTCGACCGCGCCGGCCACCTCGCTGTTCTACGACTGCTTGAAAGAAGCTTCGGCGGACAGTTCCGGCGAATCGCCCGAAGAGCCCGCGGCGCATCGTTCTACCCGGCGGGCGTCCTGATCCGCGGGATTCCGGCGGCGCCGCCGCCGTGGGGGTCTCACTCTTTCCATTCGGCGAGAATCTGTTCGGCCAGGTAGTCGCAAGGCGGCCGGCGCGATCGGGCGCTACGGGCCAGAACGACCTCGACGTCGTCCAGCAGCGGCAGCCCTTCGGCCTGGGACAGCCGCACCAGGCGCCGCGGAATGCTGCATCGGGCCAGGGGCGCGATGGCCAGGCCCGCGTCCACCATGCTGAGCAAGCCGAGAAAGCTCGGGCTTTCGTACGACATGCGAAATTTAATGTTTTCGCGCTGCAGGGCGCGGACCGCGTGGTCGCGCGCCGTGCTGCCGTGGGCGAACACGGCGAGCGGGAGCGGACGCTCTTCCCAGACCTTGCGCGTCGCCGAGCCGGCCCAGATGATGGGCTCGAAGCGGATGCGCTCGCCGGCTACGCCACGCACTTTGGTCAGGCATGCCAGGTCGATGGCGTTGTCCTTGAGCATGGAAACCAGCGCGCTGCTCGGTTGCCCGATGACGCGGACTTCGACCCGCGGATGCGCGGCGGCGAACTTGCCCAGCACCTGCGGCAACAACGACGAGATGTAGTCGTCGGGAACGCCGATCGTCACGCGGCCTTCGATCTGCGGCCTGACCACCGAGGCCCAGGCTTCTTCGCGCATGGCCAGCATGCGCCGGCCGTAGTCGGCCAGGGTCTTGCCTTCCGCGGTCGTCGTCAGGTTGCGGGTATCGCGGCTGAAAAGCGGCTTGCCCAGGACCGCTTCGAGCGACTTGATCTGCATGCTGACCGCCGACGGCGAGCGATGCACGGACTGTGCGCCCCGGACGAACGACCCCGCTTCGTCGACGGCGACAACCATCTCGAGGACATCCAGGCCGAGTTTTTTCATTTTGCTCAGAAAATCTGATTAATGTGTTCAATTTAATCTGCTTTTCTGTCGAGTTCCACAATTCCATAATGACCGGGAAATCAATGCCACGGAAGGCAGCAAAATGCACGGCTCCGGTTCGCTCTATGAATTCCTGATCGTCGGCGGGATGCTCGCGGTGACGCCCGGCCCCAACATGATTTACGTGATGTCGCGCTCGATCGCCCAGGGGCGCGCGGCAGGGCTCATTTCGCTGGCCGGCGTCATGGTCGGGTACTTTTTCTACATGTTCGGCGCGGCGTTCGGCATTACCGCCCTGTTCCTCAATGCTCCTTACGCGGCAAGCGCCTTGGCCGCCCTCGGCGCGGGCTATCTGCTCTACCTGGCCTGGCAGGCGGTCAAGCCCGGCGGCCGCTCGCCCTTCGAGATCCGCGAACTGCCCGGAGAACCGCCGCTTCGCCTGCTGGCGATGGGGGCCACGACCAGCGTCCTGAACCCCAAGCTCGCGATGCTTTTCATATCGCTATTGCCGCAGTTCATCGACTATCAACAAGGCCATGTACTGGGCCAATCGCTCTTGCTGGGGTCGATACTGATCTCGGCGTTCGCGTGCGCGAACGGCCTGGTCGCGATCTGCTCGAGCAGCATCGCGGCCTGCCTGCGCCGCCGTCCGGCGCTGATGCTGGCGTAGCGCTGGGCCATGGGCCTGGTTCTGAGCGGCCTGGCCGCCAGCATGGTTGCCGATGCGCTCAGACTGGCCAGCCGCTAGTCGGCCCGCGGCCAACGGTAATGGCCGCAATGCTTTTTGATGCAATTGCTCTCAAGAGGAAGCCATCACGCCGGACGGGAAGTGATAAAACCGCCAGATCCCCAGTTTCCCAGACGAGGCGTTTTCATGATTACCCGGCGATTTGCCCTGGCCACGATATGCATCGCCCTGGCGGCGCTGTCTGGGTGCTCGGGCGCGCGGCATCCTTCTGCGTCTTCGTCTTCGTCCGGCGCGCCTTTCGCCGTGGACCCCGGCTGCCGCGGCGGCAGTTCCTGCATGTACAACGGGCACTACGATCCGGGCGAACGCGACTACGCCGAGCAGGAGGCCAAGCGCCTGAACCAGGCCGAGTACGAGCGTCTGCGCAGCTCGTTCAAATAGCGCACGCCCCCGGCGGCGCTGCGCACCTCGCGGCCTATTGCAATTCGGGCGCGGCGAAACGGCGGTTTTTGAGCACGGGCAGCGCGGCCCGGGCCTGCTCCAGGCGCGCGGGATCGATGTCGGCGAACACCAGCGCGGGGACTTCGCCCGCGCGCGCGATCGCCACGCCCAGCGGATCGACCACCATGCTGTTGCCGATGTTGCGCGGTCCGCACTCGCCGCACGCCGCGACGTAGACCGTGTTGTCCAGCGCGCGCGCGGTGACCATCACTTCCCAGTGCATCTCTTTATGCGGCCCCCTGACCCACGCCGACGGCAGCACCAGCAGGTCGGCGCCGTCGAGCGCGAGGCGCCGCGCCAGCTCGGGAAAGCGCACGTCGTAGCAGGTCATCAGGCCCACGCGCAAACCCGCCACCTCGACCAGCGGCGGCACCTCGGCGCCCGGTTCGACCCGGTTCGATTCCTTCATCGAGAAGGCGTCGTACAGGTGCAGCTTGCGATAGCGCGCGACGATTTCGCCGTCGCGGATCGCGATCAAGGTATTCCAGGCGCGCCCGTCTTCGGTCGGCGTGTGCACCGTCATCATGGACGTCATGCGCGAGCCGCGGCTGGCGCCCAGCAATTGCGTGACGAACGAGCCGTCGAGCGGCTGGGCCTCGCGGCGCACCAGGTCCGGATCGGCCATGTCGCACGCCAGGACGGCTTCGGGCAGCACCAACAGATCGGCGCCGCGAGCCGCGGCGCGCGACATCAGGTCGATGATGGTCCGGGCGTTGTCTTGCCACACCTTGCCGACGGCGAATTGCCCCAATGCGACTTTCATCGTGAATCCCCCATAGAGAACGCTTGCGCCATCATCGCACGGCCAATCCGTCACCCATGGCCGCCATTATCGTGCACACATTACCGACTCATGCCGGCCCTTGGCCGGCATTTGCATGATTTTTCTGAACCATGTATAGTTATGTGCTCTGCTTGCTACGCAACGCGTAAGCAGAACAACGCGGGAATAGCTCAGTTGGTAGAGCGCAACCTTGCCAAGGTTGAGGTCGCGAGTTCGAGACTCGTTTCCCGCTCCAATTCAGAAAGGCCGAAAGACAACCTTGTCTTTCGGCCTTTTGCATTTGAAGCGGCAGCCTGCATCAAAGGACCGGGCTTTGCTGCCGTCCGCCTTGGCCGGGCAACGCCGGATAGACGATGGCCTTGTCGGGTTGAACGACGGCCCCGGCCGTCAGGCGGGCAGGCTCCACGCGGTTTTGGCCCATGATGTGAAAGACGGCCTGCCCGCTTGCGATGAGGTAATCGGCAACGATGCGGCGGTGGCAGCGCCACCAGACCGCCTCCGAGCACATGATGGCGCAGCGCCGCTTGCGCCCTGCGTCGATCAACTGTTCCAGCCCGGCATGGAAAGACTCCGACAGCGCGTAGTCCGCATAATTGTGAAAGCTCTTGTTCGTCCAGAAGCCGTTCCTGTCGGCGGGCAGCGTGCGGACTTTGCCGCGCAGGCCGCCGAGCGCGGCGATATGCTCGTACGAAATCCGCAAGACCGCCAGCTCGCCGGGCAGCGCGCCCGTGTTGAATTGCGGGTTGGCCCGGGACATCGGGATTTTTCGGATATCGACCAGAAGCTCGATCTGCGCCTGGCGCAGCAGATCGGTAAAGGCCTCGATGCTGTGGTTCGAATGGCCGATGGTGAAAAAAGGCAGCGTCACGCGTCGCCTTCGTCACGCGAGGCGCAGGGCGCCGCCCTTGTGCGCGGCGATGTGATCGGTCTTGTCGCTCTTGATCTCGTACTGCGGATCATCCGGCGTCGCGCGATGCGTGTAGCCCTTGTAGTCGAAGTCGCGGGTATGAACGGCAATGATGGTTCCCGATACCCGGCCGGCTTCGGAATTCCAGGTCACGTGATCGCCGATATTGAATCGTCCCGTCATCTTCAAGGCTCCTCGTTTCTTCCAGGATGATAGCCCCGCAGACGAGCGGCCTGGAAAAAACCTCAGGCGTCCTTCACGCATCCGCAATACAAAGGCGAACCGGGAGCTTCGCCTTTTTTAACTCCGTCTGGCCGCTATTTTCCCCGCCAGGCCGCTCCCCGAGCAAAACCGTCCGATAATCGGCTCATGGACGAAGATGTCATCAAGGCGATGGCGCGTTGGCCCGACGTGCCGGCCGCCTACGGCTGGCTGTCGCTGGACGCTCGCGGCCGCTGGCGGCTGCACCCCGCGGGCGACGCGGCGGCGGGCGGGCCGGGAGAGGCTATCGACCACCCCGGCGTGCTGGCTTTCATGAACCGCAACTACACCTGCGAAGGCCGGGACTGGTATGTGCAAAACGGCCCGCAGCGCGCCTATGTGCGCCTGGACGCGGCGCCCTATCTGCTGTGCCGGGCCGACGCCGGCCCGGGCCTGCAGACCCACACGGGCCTGGCCGTCGGCAAGGTGGTGCATTGGTGGCTGGACGAAGAAGGCCGGCTGTATGCCGCGACGGACCGCGGGCCCGGCATGGTGCAAGACCGCGAATTGCCCCTCTTGCTGGAACGCCTGCGCACCGCAAAGGGCGAGCCGGCCCTGCAGGCGCTGGAACAAGGTCTGGCCGATGCCTGCAGCCCATTGCCCGACATGGCGCTGGACGCCGGCCCGCCCGCGCCGCTCGCGCGCCTGACCCGGTCCGAGGCTCCCGCCCGCCTGGGTTTTCGAGCCAATCCTCAGGCCGATCCGCCCCCTCACGGCCCTCCGGCAGGCGGTTAGAATTGTCGGCATGACTGCCCCCGCGCCCACCCGCTACTTCCCGGCCCCCCGCACCGCCCGATTCTGCTCGCAATGCGGTTCGCCCATACGGCGCGGCATTCCCGACTACGACAACCGCGAACGCGACATCTGCGATCGCTGCGGCGCCATCCATTACCAGAACCCGCGCATCGTGGTGGGCACCCTGCCGCGCTGGCAAGGCAAGATCCTGCTGTGCCGGCGCGCCATCGAGCCGCGCTACGACACCTGGACCCTGCCCGCCGGCTTCATGGAGCTGAACGAAAACACCGTGCAGGGCGCCGAGCGCGAAACGCAGGAAGAATCCGGCGCGCAGGTGGAAATCGGCTCGCTCTACACCTTGGTGGACCTGCCCCACATCGGCCAGGTGCACATGTTCTATCTGGCCGACGCGCTCGGCCCCGAGCTGGCCCCCGGCCACGAGAGTCTGGATGCGCGCTATTTCGACCCGGCCGAGATTCCCTGGGACGAGCTGTCCTTTCACTCAGTGTCGTCGACCCTGCGCCACTATATCGAAGACAGCAAGCGCGGCGTGTTTCCGGTACGCCAATACGCATTGAAAACGCCGCTCTGAAGCGAACCGCCCCCACGCCGGCGCGTGCGCTGCCCCTGCAAGAATGCATCGGCACCCTGGAACCCGCCCGACGGATCTGCTCCCCCCTTGAAACTGCCCTGGCTCAACCTCGACACGCCCTTTCCGCCCGTGGATGAGGCGCTCGACGATCCGCCCGGCCTGCTGGCCTTCGGCGCGGATCTGTCTGTCGCCCGGCTTACCGAGGCTTACCGCCACGGCATCTTCCCCTGGTATTCGCCGGGCGAACCCATCCTGTGGTGGAGCACGCATCCGCGCATGATCCTGGCCTGCGCGGACTTCGCCCCGTCGCACTCGCTGCGCAAACGCCTGCGCCGCATCGAAGCCGAATCCGCCGGCCCCGCCCCCCATATCACTGTAAAGACCGACACCGCCTTCGCCGACGTCCTCACCCACTGCGCCGCGCCGCGCGACAAACAGGGCGGCACCTGGATACTGCCTGAGATGCAGCACGCCTACCGCGCCTGGCATGAGGCAGGCAGCGTGCACAGCATCGAAACCTGGATGGACGGCGAACTCGCCGGCGGCCTGTACGGCGTCAGCCTGGGCCGCATGTTCTTCGGCGAATCCATGTTCGCGCGCAAGACCGACGCATCGAAGATCGCCCTGGCCCACCTGGTCGCCTTCCTGCGTGCCAACGGCGTGCAGTGGATAGACTGCCAGCAGCAAACCCGCCACCTGGCCAGCCTGGGCGCAAAACCCGTCGACCGCGCCGACTTCGTCAAACACCTGGAACGCGCCGTCGACCAACCCGGCCCCGCGTGGCGCCCCGGCATCCTGACCTTGTCCGGCGAACTGAAACCGCTGTAGCACCGCCCCAGACTAGCGCAATAAAAATCCAGCGCGATAATAAAGACAACGAAGACAGCCACCAGCGCCCGGGCATCACCATGAGCCAGCTAAAAGAACTCCCCTTCTCCACGCTGCAGTTCTACTCCACGGCCCCGTATCCGTGCAGCTACCTGCCCGACCAGCAAGCCCGCTCGCAAGTCGCTGCGCCCGCCCATCTCATCAACGCCGGCACCTACTCCCACCTTGTCGAGCAAGGCTTTCGCCGCAGCGGCCTGTTCACCTACCGCCCGCATTGCGATCACTGCAAAGCCTGCGTCCCGGTGCGCGTCGACGCCGCCGCCTATACCCCCACCCGCAGCCAGCGCCGCGCCTGGAAGCAGCACCAATCCCTGCAAGCCCTGGTCGCCGAACCGGTCTGGTCGCCCGAACACTACAAGCTCTACACCCGCTACCAGCAAGGCCGCCACCCCGGCGGCGGCATGGACGACGACAGCCGCACCCAATACGCCCAGTTCCTGCTGACCACGCGCGTCAACACCCGCCTGGTCGAATTCCGCACCGCCGAAGACGAACTGGCCATCGTCTCCATCATCGACGTGCTCGACGAAGGCCTGTCCTCCGTCTACACCTTCTACGACCCCGACATGGCGGGCAGCCTGGGCACCTACAGCATCATGTGGCAGATCGAACAATGCCGCCTGCTCGACCTGCCCTGGCTCTACCTGGGCTACTGGATCGCCGCAAGCCCCAAAATGTCCTACAAGGCCAGCTTCCAGCCCCAGCAAAAGCTGA
>CALGFL010000517.1 GCA_937881145.1 uncultured Bordetella sp. | reverse complement strand
GAGCTTTTCCGGGTCCTTGAGCGCGTTGGCCCACTCGCATTCATAGCGGTCGACCACGGCCTGCATTTGCGCTTCGAGCTGTTCGGCCAAACCCAGGCTGTCGTCGATGACCACGGCCTTCAGATAGTCGAGCCCGCCTTCCAGCGATTCGCGCCACACCGAGGTGCGCTGCAGTTTGTCGGCCGTGCGGATATAGAGCATCAGGAAGCGGTCGATATAGCGCACCAGGGTCGCGTCATCCAGGTCGGTGGCGAACAACTCGGCATGGCGCGGACGCATGCCGCCGTTGCCGCAGACATAGAGGTTCCAGCCCTTGTCGGTGGCGATGACGCCGATGTCCTTGCTCTGGGCCTCGGCGCATTCGCGCGTGCAGCCGGACACCGCGAATTTCAGCTTGTGCGGCGAACGCAGGCCCTTGTAGCGATTCTCCAGATGCAAGGCCATCTGCACGCTGTCCTGCACGCCATAACGGCACCAGGTGCTGCCCACGCAGGACTTCACCGTGCGGGTCGACTTGCCGTAGGCGTGGCCGGTCTCGAAGCCGGCGGCGATCAGCTCGGCCCAGATGTCGGGCAGTTCGTGCAGCTGTGCGCCGAACAGGTCTATGCGCTGACCGCCGGTGATCTTGGTGTAGAGCTGGTATTTCTTGGCCACGTTGCCGATGGCGATGAGGCCTTCGGGCGTGATCTCGCCGCCGGGTATGCGCGGCACCACCGAGTAGGTGCCGTTCTTCTGCATATTGGCCATGAAAGTGTCGTTGGTGTCCTGCAGCGGCACCAAGGACGGATCCTGGATCGGCCGGTTCCAGCACGAGGCAAGAATCGAGGCCACGGTCGGTTTGCAGATGTCGCAGCCCACCTGGCCGCGGCCATGCCTGGCCAGCAGGGTTTCGAAATCTTCGATGCCCTCGACGCGCACGATGCCGTAAAGCTCCTGGCGGGTATAGCCGAAGTGCTCGCACAGGCTCTTGTCCACCGTCACGCCGCGCGCCGCGAGCTCATGCTCGAACACCTGCTTGAGCAGAGCCGAGCAGCCGCCGCAGCCGGTGGAGGCCTTGGTGCAGGCCTTGATGCCGGCCAGGTCGGTGCAGCCGCCGTCGATGGCTTCGCAGATCGCCCCCTTGCTGACGTTATGGCACGAACAGATGGTGGCCGCGGCGGGCAAGGCGTCGGCACCCAGCGCCGGCCGGCCTTCGCTGACGGGCAGGATGAGGCTGGCGGGGTCGGCCGGCGGCGCGATGCCGTTCTGCACGTATTGCAGCAGCGTGTCGTAATAGCTGTTGTCGCCCACCAGCACGGCACCCAACACGCGCTTGCCGTCTTCCGACACGACCAGGCGGCGATAAGAGGCGCCGGCCTCGTCGATGAAGCGGTAGCTGCGCGCACCCGGCGTGCGGCCGTGGGCGTCGCCGATCGAGCCCACGTCCACGCCCAGCAGCTTGAGCTTGGTGGACATATCGGCGCCCTGGAACAGCTGTGCCGGCGCGCCGCACAGCTCGGCGGCGACGGTGCGCGCCATCTGGTAGCCCGGCGCGACCAGGCCGAAGACCTGGCCGTTCCACGCGGCGCACTCGCCGATCGCGTAGATGTGTTCGTCGCTGGTGCGGCAGTGGTCGTCGATCGCCACGCCGCCGCGTTCGAACTGCTTGAGCCCGGCCGTGCGCGTGATGCCGTCGCGCGGGCGGATGCCGGCCGAGAACACGATGAGGTCGGTTTCCAGCCATTCGCCTTCGGCGGCGAAGTTCATGCGGTAGCGGTAATAGGCGCCGTTGCGGATATTGAGCGTCGAGCGCGACAAATGAACGTGCACGCCCAGGGCTTCGATGCGGGCCTTCAGGGCGGCTCCCCCCTCTTCGTCGAGCTGCGCGGGCATCAGGCGCGGCGCGAATTCCACGACGTGCGCTTCCAGACCCAGGAGCTTGAGGGCATTGGCCGCTTCCAGCCCCAACAGGCCGCCGCCCACCACCACGCCGCGCCGCGCGCCTCGGGTCGCCTCGCGGATCAGATCCAGGTCTTCGAGGGTGCGGTAGACCAGCTTGGAGGCGCCTTCGGCGCCTTCCACCGGCGGCACGAAGGGAAAGGAACCCGTGGCGATCACCAGCCTGTCGTAGGCTTGGCTGCCCTCGTCCGTGATCACCAGACGGTTCTTGCGGTCGATCTGGCGCACCGGCGTCTTCAAATGCAGCGTAAGGCCCGGGCGTTGATAAACGCCCGCCTCGCCCAGCGCCATCGACTCGGCGTCGCGTCCGCTCAAGTATTCGGAAAGATGCACGCGGTCGTAGGCGCGGCGCGGCTCCTCGCCGAAGACGTGGATCTCGTATCGATCCAGCGCACCCAGTTCGAGCAACTGTTCGACAAAGTAATGGCCGACCATGCCGTTGCCGATGACGACCAGCGTGGGCAGCGGTGAAGCGGGAGGCGTCGTATTCATAAAATTCAGGGCCGGAGTCTCACGAGGGGGCCTGGGCGCGTGAATGCGCGTTGGCATACATCTCTATAAGCAAGCGGCGTGCCAAGTCGATCGACCTGCCCTGGCACGCGCAGCCAGCGGGGCGCCCGCCTGGATCGTGCACTTGTGCGGTGCAATATCCGCACCGCCGTCGCATCGGATTGATGCCACCCGCACCCAAATGAACAGCCCGGGCAAACGCCCGGCCCGGCGCCGCGCCGGTGGCCGCACGAAGGGATCCGTGCGGATTCAGGTGCGCTCGCGCCCTTGGCACGATGCTTGCTAGATGTGGATCAGGACGCCATTTCCATTTCCAGGAGCCAGAAGCCATGTCCGAGAAAGCCAGCCGCGTCGATCTGTTCAACTTGCACACCGCGCCCATGCGCGCCTTCCACCTGACGTGGATGGCGTTCTTCGTCTGCTTCTTCGCCTGGTTCGCCAGCGCGCCGCTGATGCCGGTGCTCGCGCGCGAGTTCGCGCTCACGCCGGGCCAGATCGCCGACATCAACATCGCCGCCGTGGCAGCCACCATCCTGGTGCGCCTGATCGTCGGCCCCTTGTGCGACCGCTATGGTCCGCGCCGGGTCTACGCCGGCCTCATGGCGCTGGGCGCGATTCCCGTCGCGGCCCTGGCCTGCGCCTCGGGGTATACCTCGGTGCTGCTGTGCCGCCTGGGCATCGGCGCCGTCGGCGCGAGCTTCGTCGTCACCCAATATCACACCAGCGTCATGTTCGCGCCCAACGTGGTGGGCACGGCCAACGCCGCCAGCGCCGGATGGGGCAATTCGGGAGCCGGCGCAGCCCAGGCGCTGATGCCCATGCTGCTGGCCGCGCTCATGGTCCTGGGCATGCACGAAGCGTCGGCCTGGCGCATGGCGCTGCTCGTGCCCGCGCTGGCATTGCTGATCATGGCCGTCGTGTATTGGCGCTACACGCAAGATTGCCCGCAGGGCGACTTCCTCGAACTGCGCAAGCAGGGCATCGCCATCGACGGCGAAGGGAGTGGCCCCCACGCTGCGCCTAAAGGCTTGCTGCCCCCCGAGGGGGCCGTTTTGGCCTTGGGGCGGCCCGGCGGCCAAAAGTCCGGCTGGGCCAGCTTCGGCGCCGCGTGCGCGAACTACCGCGTCTGGATGCTGTTCGTCACCTATGGCTGCTGCTTCGGCGTCGAACTCTTCGTGCACACCGTGGCGGCCACGTACTACGTGAACCACTTCCATCTGTCGCTGGCCGACGCGGGCCTGGCCGCGGGCGCCTTCGGCCTGCTCGCCCTGTTCGCCCGCGCCCTGGGCGGCATCCTGTCCGACAGGACGGCCAGGCGCGGCGACCCGGGCTGGCGCGCTCCGCTCCTGGCCGCGCTGCTGCTGGGCGAAGGCCTGGGGCTGCTCTGGTTCGCGCACGCGCAGAGCGCGGGCATGGCCATTGTCGCCATGGTGACCTTCGGCCTGTTCACGCACATGGCCTGCGGCGCCACCTATGCGCTGGTGCCCTTCATCGACCGCAAGGCCCTGGGCGGCGTGGCCGGCATCGTGGGCGCGGGCGGCAACGTCGGCGCGGTGGCCGCGGGTTTCGTGATGAAAAGCGTAGGCGACGTGCAGCAGACCGTGTCCATCCTGGGCGTCTTCGTGGCGTGTTCGGCGCTGTGCGCGCTCGCGGTGCGTTTGGGCACAGGCCATCTCGCCGAGGCGTCCCCGCTGGCCGCCGCGCCCACGCGCTGATCCCGCACTCGAAGAGAACATCGCGCACCATGGCGGAATCCACCGTAAAGACCGTCTGTCCGTATTGCGGCGTGGGCTGCGGCATGATCCTGCACGTCGCGGACGGCGAGGTGACGAAGGTGTCCGGCGACCCGGACCATCCCGCCAATGCCGGCCGGCTCTGCACCAAGGGCTCGTCCGCGCACGTCGTGCTGCGCGATTCGGGACGCCTGCTCGGCGCCTACGCGCGGCGCGCGCGCGGGCAGGACCCGGTACCCCTGCCCATGGACGAGGCCACGCGCGAGACCGCGCGCCGCCTGCGCGGCCTCATCGACGCGCATGGTCCGGATGCCGTGTCCTTCTACGTGTCGGGCCAGATGTCGATGGAAGCCCAATACCTGGCGAACAAGCTCGCCAAGGGCTATATCGGCACCCGCCACATCGAATCGAACTCGCGCCTTTGCATGGCCAGCGCCGGCAGCGGCTACAAGCTCTCGCTGGGTGCGGATGCGCCGCCCGGCTCCTACGACGACTTCGACCGCGCCGATCTGTTCTTCGTCGTCGGCTCGAACATGGGCGACTGCCATCCCATCCTGTATTTGCGCATGATGAGCCGGATCAAGGCGGGCGCGCGGCTCATCGTCGTCGATCCGCGCCGCACGATCACCGCCGACAAGGCGCACTTGTTCCTGCAGATACGCCCGGGCACCGACCTCGCGCTGCTCAACGGCCTGCTGCACCTGCTGCACGCGCAGGGCAAGATCGACACGGCCTTCATCGCCGAATTCACCGAAGGCTGGGACCAGATGCCCGGCTTTCTGGCCGACTATCCACCCGGAAAAGTCGCGCGCATCACCGGTCTGGCCGAGGCCGACATCCTCAAAGCCGCGCAATGGATAGGCGAAGCGCCCGAGTGGCTGAGCTGCTGGACCATGGGTTTGAACCAGAGCACCCGCGGCACCTGGCACACCAACGCGCTGTGCAACCTGCACCTGGCCACGGGCAAGATCTGCCGGCCGGGCAGCGGCCCGTTCTCGTTGACCGGCCAGCCCAACGCCATGGGCGGACGCGAGATGGGCTATATGGGTCCCGGCCTGCCGGGCCAGCGCTCGGTCCTGTCCGCCGCGGACCGACGTCATGCCGAGGCCGTGTGGGGCCTGCCCGAGGGCGCGCTGCATGCGAACGCGGGGCAAGGCACCGTCGACTTGTTCTCGCGCATGGCGGCGGGCGAAATCAAGGCCTGCTGGATCATCTGCACCAACCCGGCGGCCTCCGTGCCCAACCGCTCGAACGTCGCGGCAGGGCTGCAGGCGGCCGAGCTGATCATCGCGCAAGATGCGTTCCTCGACACCGAGACCAATCGCTACGCCGATATTCTGCTGCCCGGCGCGCTGTGGGCCGAGGGCGAAGGCGTGATGGTCAATTCGGAGCGCAACCTCACCCTGATGCGGCAAGCCGTCGCGCCGCCAGGCCAGGCCTTGCCCGACTGGCGCATCATCGCCGACGTGGCCTGCGCCATGGGCTACGCCCAGGCCTTTACCTACCGCGATGCAGCCGAGGTCTTCGACGAGATCACGCGCTTCTCCAACCCCGACACGGGCTACGATCTGCGCGGCGCCAGCCACGAAGCACTGCGCCGCGGCCCCTTGCAGTGGCCTGTGGCGCCGGACGCCGGCAGCCGCAACCCCATCCGCTATCTCAACGACGGCGTGAGCCGGACGCCGCGCGTGCTGGCCGACGGCACCCTACCCCGCCTGGCGTTTCCGACGCCCAGCGGCAAGGCCCGATTTTTGGCCGCCGGGCCGCCCCAGGGCCGAAACGCTTTTTCCTCCCGGTCTCACGCGGACGCGGCCGAAACGCTCTCGACGCAATATCCGCTCGTCCTGAACACCGGCCGCCTGCAGCACCAATGGCACACCCTGACCAAGACGGGCAAGGTGAGCACGCTGAACAAGCTCAATCCGTCGCCCTTCGTCGAAATCCATCCCAGCGACGCCCAGGCCCTGGGCATATCGCCCAAGGACAGTGTCCAGATCAAGTCGGCGCGCGGGCGCGCCGTGCTGCCCGCCGCGGTCACCGAGCGCGTGCTGCCCGGCACCTGCTTCGCGCCCATGCACTGGAACGATCTGTACGGCGAAGACTTGTGCGTGAACGCGCTCACCCACGACGCGGTGGACCCCGTTTCGCTGCAGCCGGAAATCAAGTTTTGCGCGGTCGCGCTCACTCGCCTGGCGCCGCCGGGACGGGAGGCGGCCGAGCAGCCCGCGGCTCCTCTTGCCGTCGAAGAACCCACGATGCCTCATATCAATACTTTCGCGGCGATACTCGCCCTGGACGACGCTCCCGTACCCAAGCTTGCCGATGCCGAACAGGTTTATCTGTCGGGCTTCCTGAACGGGCTGCGCAATAGCGGCGCCGCCAGCCTGGCCGGCCTGGTGCCCATGCTGCCGCCCAACGCGCCCTTGCCCGCCGAAAAGCGCATGTGGCTCGACGGCCTGCTGGCCGGCCTGTTCAGCCGCGCACCGGCGCCGCAGCCCGCGCGCGCAACCGAGCCGATCGGGCTGGAACGCGACCGCGACCACCCGGTCACGCCGCGTACAAGACCCAGAGTGCAATTGCTATGGGCATCCCAGACCGGCAGCGTGGAATCCCTGACGGAAGACTACGCCACCCGCCTGATGCAGGCCGGCTTCGAGATCCATCTGGCCTGCATGCAGGACTGCGACGTCGGGCAGCTCGCGAAAGCGCAATACGTGCTGCTGATGACCAGCACCTTCGGCGACGGCGATCCGCCGGACAACGGCAGCGCGTTCTGGAGCGGCCTGCAAGCGCAAGCCCCTGGCAGCCTGGGCGGCGTGCACTTCTCGGTGCTGGCCCTGGGCGATCGCAACTACGAGCAGTTCTGCGGCCACGGCCGCAAGCTCGACGAATGCCTCGACCTCCTGGGCGCCACGCGCCTGATGGATCGCGTCGATTGCGACGTGGAGTTTTCGGCCCAGGCCAGAAAATGGCTGGACCAGGCCATCGTCCGCATCAAGGAATGCGACGCGGCGCTCCATGCGGCCGCGCCGCGCGCGCCGCAAATCGCGGCGGGCATGCCGGCAAGCAAGCAGCGGCCCGCGACGTCCCGGCTCGTGTCCAATATCAAGCTGAATCTGGCGAACTCTTCCAAGGACCCCCGCTGCATCGCTT